>NZ_JBSMXK010000002.1:0-161069 GCF_053761865.1 Enterococcus bulliens | reverse complement strand
AGTTGCGTATCATGATTCGTCACGGTAGTGCATTGCTTTTAAACTAAAAAAGATCAAGAGGAAATAATCCTCTTGATCTCCAATAATTCTAAGATTTCTCTTCACCAACATCATTTGACAAAGAGCCGCAATAAAAAAGGGCAAGTGTTTATGTAGTAGGTACGAACTATATCGTCTATAGTTAGGACTTCCGAAAGGTAATTAGGCCTCCTTCAGGCAACTTGATGTACCCTCTATCAAGTCTTCGAATTTATCGAACAAAATAAGCATGCTTTAAAAGTTTGGAATAAAGGAAGTTAGCTACACTTCTCACCATTAATATAACACCAGTACATAAATCAGTCAATAAAATTGTTTTGTTCAAATACTTAAAATACGTTTTTTTCACAACATCATGTAACATTTTTAACTCAAATTGTTACTATTTCGCTACATTTATCTTTAATGAGATTATGTATTACGAAAATAAAATAACAAAAAAATAATATTTTTATCAAGAAATTCTGATGGAAATTATTTTTAACTAATTAATTTGCTAACAAAAACCGCTTATTATAATAAATTTAACTACTACTAGTACCATGAATAGAAATAGCATAGTCTAATTGACAAGTTTTTACAAGTTTTCAAATGTTGGGTTTTGTTGGTTAGTCGGTTATAACAATGTAAATTATCGCTATATCTATACTAAAATCTATCTTCCTCAAATGAACTAAGAAATTTGTTTATAGAATACATTAGCACAATGATTATTATTGAATATACAACAAGTTTACCTAGAAAAATAGATACAAACATTTCCTCGCTATATCCTGCCTTTTCTACTGAATTTACTAAATTAGTCGGAAGTAAAAACATACAAAAAGAACCAAATAGATTTACAAATAGCTTTGCATACTTAATCATGACGCTACCTCCTTATTTTATAAACAATTTATTTTTATACTTATATTTTATCATTTTGAGGTGTAAATAGCACTGATTTATATGTTAGGGTCTGCAAAGGGTAAGGTTGCATACTATCCCAATAATTCCCAATATGCCTACACTCAATTTATGCCATCATTTGCCATCATGAAAATGTCAACAAATATCAACATTTTGTACCATGATTTACCATCATTGGTTGCTCTAAAATACCAACATTTACCAACATTCTAAACGCCTATTTATACCACATTTAACCACACTAAATGCTATCATATGCTATCATATGCCTGCGTGATTAAAGCCCTGTAATACTAGCAAATACTAGCATTTAACCACTAACAAATACTAACGCTCAAAGCCTTTAGAAGCGATGTCATCACCCTATTTTCATCGCCTAAATGGTTGCAAAAAAGGTTGCATACAAAATAAAAAAGGTTGCACACAAAATTATTTGCATACAACCCTATTTTAGTAATTATTATTCCTGTATATAATAATTACTTTTTAGCAATTAAGATAATATTTCGGATAGCTCATTTTCAATTTTTAACATATTTTTATTTCCCTTAAATGAGTACCCTAGTCCAATAAGATGAGATAAGCGAACAACATGTGAGTAAGCACCACAAAAAACAATAGCTGTTCTTTTATTGACTTTGGTTATTTTCCCACTGATCTCCTTACCTTGAATATTTTTACAATTAATCGTATCTCCTACTTCTAATAGCATATACTCATCTCCAAATTTTTATTATCGCTTAGATTAAACAGTACTTTAATCCTTTTCACTTTAATTTAAAAGCAATAACATGCTATATGACACAAATGTTAGGAAATAACTGTTTTGTATTAATTCAAAACATATATTTTTATCAATCATTTTAAGTCTCATCTATTTTGTATCCCAACTCCTCTAAATGTGACAATTTAACTAAATGGTTGTTTGCGTTACAGTATACAATAGCTGTTCTTTCATTAATTTTAGCAATAGTTCCTTTTATTTTTTCACCTTGTATATTTTTGCACTCTACATTATCACCTATAGATAAAATCATAGGATCACCCCCCGTATAGCGTTTTCATAACTTTAACATTTTAGTCTTTATTTAACAAAAAATAACCTACTTATATTTAATAAAAAATTAATCACGATGATTGTTGCATTCTTAACTTATTGTTTATTTACTTAAGTTTCGTTTTCTTATTTTCATCAATTTATTGTAGTACTATTACAACAATAATCATTGCTAGAATAAGTAACCTATGTTACCTAATCAATAATGTTACCTTTGATTCATTGGTAACGTGTTACTTTTGCAGGTTGTGGACAATGTCCCGACTTTTTACGGACAAATGTCTTTAATGCTTCTGTGTGTTCATACTTCTTCATACCAAGTACGATCCTTTAATCTTATTTATGCAGGCGATGGCCTTTTTTATGATCTCCTAGTAATTCTTAAGGTTGTCCAAAATTGGGCAGGCTCCTTTTTAGGTGCTCGGGTATCTCATGATAAAGAACTTCTTATAAGCGATGTCATCGCCTTTTTATCCACTTACTGAAAATCGGTATGTGGGTAACTTAGAACTTAATTTGTACAATCGGATAATGTGAGAAGTCGCCTAATGGTTCCTTTACTAAGCCTAAATACATTTCTAACATTTCGGGCAACTGATCCCCATAATTAAAGATGAGTGCTTGCTTGTTGTCTTGTGTGAATACAAAATTAGGTTCTAAATAAGTGCCATCTACTTCTTTATACTCTTTTAAATATAACTTGCCACACTTTAACCAATAACGCTCCAATCTTTCTCGTACACCATCATTAAAGGCTTTTGTTTCTTCCTTTATCGCTTGCCTTAGCTTGTCCATGATCTCACGCCTTTTAGTAGCATAACTTAGCTTATCCACTCCCAATGCTTCTGCCATCTGCTGATCTGATCTAGGCTTGTAACTATCAATAGTCGGGCGATTATCAACTATCCCGCTTTTATCATTCGTATAATATTTCTCTCCTAAAAATCGTACTTCTTTTTCATCTAATCGTTTAAGTGATCTAAAAAATACAGTGGCACACGCTTGTATACGATCATTTAATTCGTAACGATTCACCACGAACCCTTTCCAATGTCTTAAATACCAATCTATGCGAATATCCGTTCGTACAAAATCGTTCATATAGCAAACGCTCCTAACATCATATCAATATCCGTTATAAGATTTGCCTTTTCTTCTTTTGGTGGTATCGGTGGCAGGTCATATTTTAAGGATATAGCCGTTTCAATCTCGTATATCTCATCTAGTACTTTTTCTTTGATACTTTCGTCCATAGTGCCACTTAGAATACTTTCACGCTCTTTTTGAGTGATTTCGTTCATAAATCTAGTAAAATATACTTGTTTTTCCTTAAGACGCTTTAAACGTCTTTTTATAAGCTCACACGCTTCTACATTATCAGAAACTATATGCTCTACTTTTGGGGCTTTTGCGTGTATGCCTAGTTCGTCATAAGCGATGTGCGTTGCTAGTGTCTGCTCATAGATTAGATGGCTTGTGGCTTCCTGCAATACTTCCAAATACTTAATGCTAAAATCTAGGTTCAAATACTTCATGATGTCGTATTCTTCCGATGGCAAACGCTCCTTTTCTTTCCCGACAACTTGGGAAACTGTAAAAATTTAACTGTTTTTGTATAGGTGGTCGAAAAATCGGCAAGCCTGCGAACTTTTTCGCAACCCCTAAATGCTTAACGTAAAAATGCGTTTAGTGTGCTATGATTATCCAAGAATAGGTTCAATATTTGCCCGTGGTAGTGGTTGCCATGGGCTTTTTGTCTTGGGGTGCCCCTCATGTGAGAAAACCCCGTGTGTTAAATCTAGGTTGCACTCCGTTCTTAAAAAAATAATAATAATCAACAACAACAGGGGTGTTTATATTTTCAGTTGTGATTTATACTTAAATTAGTGAATTGAGTAATTTAAGGAGGCTTTTTACATGACTATTAAAAAAAGATACATTGTAATCGCTATTATTCTTATACCTGTTTTAATTTCTTTGTTTGTTCATCAAGAATACAAAAAAAGATGGCTTGATGGAACTTGGGAAACTGAACGTCAATTCAAGGAAAGAAAAATTGATATTGAAGTAATCAGTGCTAAAAAACTACATTTAACTGGTAGTCATGGAACAAGTTTCTTTGTATATAGTTATCGAAAAAATAGTAATCCATATTACTTTTTTAAGGATAAAAAACATAACGTTTACAAAATAGAAAAACTATCCGATACAAGTTTCAGATTTTACACAACTAACGAAAATATTGCGCATTATCAAGGTGTTATATTTGATAAGGTTGAAGAATAACAAAAAGGGAAAAACGGTCACAGAAGACTGTGCGTTATGCGATGATCCCTTAACCTAGCCCCGTTTCTATTCTGTGGGGTATGTCATCGCCTGCTAATGTAAATCTGATCCAAACTTGATGTTTTTTGACGTTTTTCATACGTTTTTATTCTGATTATGGTCGCTGTGAACGACTACTTTTCTAAAATGTAAGGTTTTGTAAGGTTTTCGATGTTAAGTTTTGCTAAGCTCCTAACGTCACGTGATGTCATGGCTAACGTTACTCAAGCGTTACAATGTAACAAGCTTCATGATGTGACGATCTAGCGTAACTACGATGTAACAATGTTACACCTTAATAATTTTTCATATCATCGCTTTTTTTAAGTCCGGCTTTTTCAACATAGCGATCCAAGAAATTTATTTTATCTAAAATTTGGGCGTTCTTTTGCCTAATATAAGTATCGCTATACTGCAATCGTTTCGCTATCTCCCTTAGTCCTAACTTTTCTATGTACTTCATCTTAGCAATTGCTTTTTCTATGCCTTCTAGTGCTTCTATTTTCAAATAAAACTCTCTTTCTTTGCTCATCAATTGATTTATATTCTCTTTTTTATTCTGTATATTGTTTTCTAAGTCATCTAGTCTAAAATTGTTCTCTATTTCAATCTGCGATAGTTCGCCTTCAAGCCATCTGCTCAATTCCATTTCATCTTTTTTAATTGACCATACTAGATAATCTAATTGTTGCTTTACGTCATCGTATTGATTCAATTCATCTTTTTTCATAGGGGTTTACCTCCCGACCTAACGTTTTGTTATATCATCGAACAAGGGTAGTTCTGACTACGGTTGTTTTCGCCCTTAAGTGGTCGAATAGTATCGTGCTCACAAATGGGTATGCTTGCCTGCTGATCCTAAAAAGTAATGATTGCTTAACAGACTTTTTAAAATCTTTTATATACTTCATTCGCCTATACTTTTATGTGTATCCACTATGTATCCAAGTTGTATACATTATGTTTACAAATACTTTGGTTAGCTTTTCGGCACTTCTGTCGAATGATCTCCTAAATTGGGCAACGTTGCACTATTTAACAATATTCTGCCACCGCTTACTATCCCCACAAGTGGGGACAACCTCAATCGCCCAAGTGAATTTTCCCATCGGCTTAATTTCTCCCAATCCATCTATGGCTTCGGCTAGTCACTTAGCCGATTTTTCGGCTTAGCTATCTTAGTTAGCATAATTTTATGCCACCCTGCGAATATATAGTAAAATCACAAGTCATCTAAACACGTTGCAAGCCTCATCGTTCTAAGACTAAGAAGCCTTTTTGTAAAATCATTAAATCATGCTATATTTTTACGTTTAATTCGCTATCAATCTGTGTGATAGCCGATTTGTATTTCATTTCGTTATCGTTTTAAACGATAGCCGAATTTTGTTTGATCTAATTGGTGGAAAGTCTGACCGAACGTTTCGTTATGGCAGGTACTTTTCTTTTCGCCACAAGTGGAGAACTTTAAACGCTGAACGATTCGTTACCCGTTGCGATGTGCAAGTATTTAACCATAGCCACAAGTGGCAACGATCCTTAAAAACAAAAAGGCGTGGCGTTTCGTCCACACCTCCTGCTTTTATTTGCTCATAATAAGCGTTTCTAAGGCTTCTAATATCATTACGTCTTGTTCTTCCATAATGGTCTGATGTGCCCCTGTGATTTCGATAGGTTGCCCGTAACGATCCATTAAAAATAAATCCATCGCAACGTATCGAGTCAATAACTCAAAATATTCTAATCGGTCTATGATCTCCGATGGTGTGGCATTATTTACAAACTCGGTTATACTTGCTTGCTCGGTCTGATCCTTCAAATAGTGGAACATATCGGCTACTAATTCCGCTCTTACGTTATCATGTGGCGATTCTTTAAAGTCTGCAAAGCGTTGTGATAGCTGATACTCCTTGTAAATAGTCTTTGCTAGGTTCATCGCTGATTCGTTTACATTCATTTTATACTCTCCTTTAGTACCCTGCTAGGTATATTTATTTGTTATTTCCAAGTTTGTTACCAACCTGTTACCAAGAATTTTCCAAGTTTTATCGGCTCTAACTACTGATACAAAGGCATTGTTTCCAAGTTTTCCAATTATTGTCGATTTATCTTTTATATATATTTTTTTATTATTTTTCTTTTACTATATAAAGATTTATAAAAAAGTTGGTAAAATTGGAAAGAATACTATCATATCAATGCTTGTAGCTTTTAAAAGTTGGAAAAAACTTGGAAACTAGTTGGAAATAAATTGGTAAAACTTGGAAAGAATTTAATTATTCAAGCTTGGGCGTATTAATTCTAGTCCAATGTATCTCCATTGGTTCGTTCCTCCATCTGCTCCATACCCTTGGGTGGTTCTTTTCTTAGTGATCCCTTTTTTCTCAAGATATGATTTAAATGCCTGCGATGACTTAGCAAGGTATTTATTAACGGCACAAAACTTGGTGTATTCATCGTATACAGTGGTGGCGATCTCTCCCCGATGATCCACTAGATTTATATTGGTGTATTCAGTTAAGAACTCGCCTATATGGTCATTTTCGTATAACCATTTTTGTATAGCTTCCTGCATACTCTTAGGCTTAGTAAACGTGGCCTTTTTGCCGTTAAATATCTTTCTAAACTCCCGAATACACTCATAAGTAAAGCTAGGGGCTTCCTGCTCTATCTTATTCATATCATGATCTTTCCAAAAAGTAGCGTCTTTATCTCGTTGGTTCCCATTAATAAATGGCAGGACAACTAAACGAGCTCCAAACCCTCCCGATAAATCGCTGAAACGTGGTAGACTATTTGCCGAAAAGATTTGTTTAGCATAGTTAGTCATCGTAAAGCCTTGTATCCCTTTATATTGGGCGGTAAAAAAATCGCCACCTGTAATGCGTTTCAATAAACTTGTATCTTTGATGTAATTATCTGATATATCGGCACTTACATTTATTGATTTGCCTAGTAGTTCGGCACTCAAAAATTTGTCGTTCGATAAGTCTTGGGGCGTGATTGCTGAAGCATTTTCCGATCCTACAAGGTACTTTGTAATAAAGTTAAGCAGGGAGCTTTTTCCCTCTCCGCCCTCTCCTTTAAAGAAAACCATCTCTTGTGCAGGCGAATAACTACGATAAAACATGTAGCCGATGAATTGTTTTAAAAATATAGCGTTCTCGCCTACCATTCCATCAAGTAAAGCGTTGGTATGTGGGTTCTCTTTGCCACTCATATTTAAATCATAATCATGAAAAGTCATAATATGATAATCAGGCGAATGATTGTACATTTCATCGGTCAAAAGGTTGTAGGTTCCATTTCTAAATGCGACTAGTTCGGGTTTACTTGTTTCAAATGGGGTTACACTAGGATAGCTTTTGTCATAACTCATATTAGACACGTAACGGATCGTTTGATTGACGTATTGGTCCCGTTCGTAAAAATTCCATCGCTTTAATTCGCTAATCGTTTCGTTTCCTACGAATATATCCATCTCTCTTTTACCAAAGTATCTCCAAATGCCCTTAGAAGCTTCATAGACGGCTCCCTCAATGAGTTTAGGATATTTGACTAGCTTATATTTACTGATAAGCATATCGCCCATTTTTTCATGGTTAAATGCTTTTTTAATCAGGTACTTTTTGCCTTTTTCCTCAATGTAAGCAAAAAACCAAGTGGGTGTGATTGCGTTTAGTTGGTCAAGTGCTTCTTGTGTTTCCTCCATTGTGTCTAGCGATGAAATGCGATTTACTTCCTGCTTGATGTCTACGAACTTAGGTTTTTGATTTCTTAATGTATTTTGTTCTTTAATAAATTGTGCCATGTCTTGATCTAGTGGTTCCATAAGCTATGCCCCTTTACTGTGTTTTTTCGTCATGCTTTTAAATGCTTGATCTACCTCATATTGTGGCAACGGATCAGACAAAAAGTTTTGATTTACTACGCTTATCATGGTGTAAATTGTTTCAAGTTCTGCCCCTGTATTTAACATTCGGCTGATTTGTCGTGCGATCCAATTATTACGATTGCCGTTCATCGCCCCTGCTACCAATTCATCAAGAAAAGCCCCTGTATATTTTTTGTTTGTGTGATTGCTTGTATAAAACGGCTTTTGTTTCGGTTTAGCTTGCGTATAGTTGGGGTTATTCCTAAAAATATTCAAAAACGTATCCACGGGAAAAACCTTTTTATCGTCTTGATAACGTGTTTGTGCTTCTTTGGTGTATTCCGTGATAATCGGCAATGCTTGAGCTTGTGAGAACGTCTTATTAGACTGATCGAACGTGTATACGATCCCTAGCGTTTCATACAGTCCAAAGACAAGCGTTTGATAGTCATCGCTATTTACTTCACGATCTAGCTCCACCACTAAACGATAGCGAACGTTGTCGATAGGTTTATACTTAAGCGTTGGATAAAGGGCATAATTAAATCCGCTTAGCTTAAGGTCAATTTTTGCCATCATATCGGCTTCGGGTTCCTGCACGCCATCAATATCTAAGAAAAGAAGCGAACGGCTTTGCAGGTTCTCATCATTGCGATGTAAACCGGCCATTGTGCCTGCTATAACAATTCTCATATGATATAGCTTTATCGCTCTTTCTTGATCCTTGCTAGTAGGATAGGGGAACTTTTGGGGCTCATACTCTCTAAAAAAAGAAAAGTCACGATTATCTCGCAACTTCTCAATTTTCATAGGTTCTTTTGTATTTACAATATTGGTGTATATCATGGCTAGACCTCCAATGATTCCAAATGATCTGTGTGTTTTTCTGTCAGTACCTTAACGGCTTCACTTGTGGCGATAAGTATATTTAACTTTTCAATTTGATCTTTACAATTTATGTCGTAAAGACCATTTATGATCCCCTCTAGTGCGTTTTTAATATGATTTGCTTGTACTGTAAGCGTATCTAGTAAATCATCGTTTAAACTATTCCCCATTGTGTTACATTCTCTAGTTTTATCCATGGTTAGCGTTGTCCCCCTTGTCGTTGGTTAAAAGTGAACTCCTCAAAGTCCAATACCAAGTACAATGCTATCGGCAGGCACACAATGGCTTTTACAACCAATGTAAGTGGCGATGACAACAAACAAAGTAATGCTATAAATAAAATTCTTCTTATTCTTTCCATAATCTCTTATTCTCGCTTTCTTATGATCTTTTAAAATGGTAAGATATAAGAATAAAAGCGTACGTGAAATACCGTACTGATAGCCTTTTGAGTGTTTCAGACCGTCCAAAGTTGAAAACACTCTTAAGGTTCTTTTTTTATCCTCATATCTCATCATTAAATTGCAATTCCTTTTTCTTTTTCAACCATGGCATAAATTTTTTCACTTACAGATATACCTAAGTTGTGCTTTTCTTCAAATGCCATCAATTCCACCACTTGATCCAAAATTTCACGTCTATAAATTAGCATTTCCGGTGTCATATCTTTTTTATTAATTGACTTAGGTAAATCAAATTTGATTGATACCGCTTTGTTTGTAATCATATTTGCTTTGATGTAATTTTTCGGCTTTGGATCAATGAAATTATGCTGAATAACGGCCATCGCTTCTTGTTGGTGTACCGGATCAAGTAATTTGAAAATTTCATATCCCTCAATACCGCTTGCTTGTCGCAAATTCTTGATAACTTCAAATATCCAAGTCCTAAATGCTTCGGCTTGTGGTTTATGACTACTGAATATTGCTTCATAAACGCCAAATTCTGATAATATTGCATATTCACGTCTTTGTACCTGACCATGCAAAATGCGAAACGAGGTATACGCTCTAGGAACTAGTCTTAACATATTTTTTGTTTGTTTATACTCCAATGCTTCTGCGATGTCCTTAGCAATTGCCCACCATTCGCCCTCAATTTCAACGAACCTTATTTCGTGACCGTTCCATGTTTCTACTTTCATACGTGCATTGTCCTTTCTAAATAAATACCTAGCGACAATTTAAAACTATCTGCAAAATCAATTTGTTCCATCGCCTGCATTACATAAAACCATGTGATCTCGTTTCTGCTTGCCCTAGCGTTTATTTATTTTTAATAAATTGGATCACTTCATCACGATCATAATAGTAAATTCGCTCACTCGCTTTGTATTCAGGTAAGCCCTGCATTACAAACTGTTGTAATACCTGCGGGGACACTCCTAAGAACTCACACGCCTGTTTACGGCTTAATAGTCGTTTATAGCTTGCGGACTGTTTCGCCTGCTCAATCGCTTCTAGCGTGGTTTTAAGTACCTGCTCGGCTATTTGATCTAGTTGCTCCTCTGATAGTACGTGGCTGATCTCAACGCTTAAACGTCCATCGCTCATCGTTCACACCTCCTTTCAGTGAGTTACCTCAATTATTGGGGTTGTTTCGTCAATGAGTCGATAGCTTTAAGCACTCGTTCTTTTCGTTCATCGGATAATTCCGTTCTTAGCCATACGCTTAACCTAGAATCGCTGATCCCTACGGCTTGGGCTACTTCCCAATTTTTTAAACGATTGAAAAAGATTTGATCTCTAATTTCTTGATTTGCTTTCATGTGTTTACCTCCTATTTTTTGTTCTTTATAACGAACAAATATTTTTAGAACGTTCGCTAAAAACATCTTATCATACGTTCGCTAAATAAATCAACAATAATTTTTAATGTTCATATAAATGAACATAATAAAAAAATGAACATCTTTTGTTGTTGACGTTCATTAACTTAAACACTTATAATTGTCTTGAGGTGAAAAGATGAGAAATAATATAAGTTACTTTATGGAACGTTCCAATATGACTGTAACTGAATTAGCAAAAAAATCTAATTTAGGTAGAACATTAGTATCTGAATTAGTGAACAGTTACGAATTACCTGTAAAAACAAAATTAGACTCTCTATTAAAAATTAGCGATGCTTTAAAAATTTCAATTTACGAACTGTTAAATTATGAACACGAACCAAAGCAAAATGAAATTACCTTAAAAAAATTTCTTATAGATTCAGTACAAGAACCTTATAAAACAGACAATAGCATTCATTATAATTTGGTACTAAAAAATAAAGAAGATAAAAAAATATTAGCAATACTAGTTATTTCAAGTGGTCTTAAAAATACTGAAGATAATTTTGAAAGATTCAGTAGTGCTAGACTTCATATAGTCGGATATGAAAATTTTAGTGATAATGATTTTAAAGAAATGATTTTAAAAGAAGAATTTGATGATATTTCTATCTTTATGGAGAATACTCTTAATTCAAAACACTGGGGTATTTTTGAGAGTCAAGTTTTCACAGAGTTGAGCATAGAAATAGGAAATTTAGTTTTTAAATTGTCTGCTATAAGAATTTGTTTATATGATATAAAAACAAGAAAATTTAAAACTTCAAGAAGAAAAAACGATGGAACTATAGAAACACCATAACTTTTCCACTCTCTCCGCCTGCTTGCCCTAGCTGATAGGAGAAAAAGAAAATGGGAAATTTTAAACAATACGAGAAAAAAGACGGCACTAAGAAATGGCTTATCAACTCCCTGTACCTTGGTTTAGATGAATACGGGAAACAAGTCCGTGTGACTAGACGGGGCTTTGATACGCTCAAAGAAGCGAAAAAGGAAGCTACTCGGCTTAAGATGTTATTTGATCGTGGCGAATATGGAAAACAACAAAAAGAAAGCACGTTTAAAGAAGTATTCGAATTGTGGTTTGAAACCTATTCTAAGACGGTTAAGGAAGTCACTAAAATGGAAACATACGCAAATGTCACAAAACATTTTATGCCTACTTTGGGTCATATCAAAATAAACAAGGTAACGCCTGCGATGGCTCAAAAAGAAGTCAATCGTGTTTCTAAAACAAGAAAATCATATAAGCAGGTAGTCCAATACGTGAAAGCAATCTTTAAATTTGCGGTGTCTTTAGAAATGATAGATAGAAACCCTTTTGAAAATGTGATTTATCCAAAAAGTACCGTGGAAGTGAAAGAAAAAGAAGTGAAGTTTTATACTACGGATCAAATAAAGCTTATCATGGACACGCTAGAAAACGATGTGAAGCAATCGGCTAATAAGAACATCGGGAAACAGTACAGAACCCTGTTAACACTTTCCTTATATCGTACGCTTGCTTTTTCGGGTATGCGTGTAGGCGAAGCGTGTGCCCTTACGTGGTCGGATATTGATTTTCTAAACAATACAATCACGATCAACAAAACACTAAGCAAAGTTAAAAAGGGCTATGTAGTATCATCGCCTAAAACGAAAAGCTCAAATAGAACGCTAGCGATGGATCATAAAACCATGCGAATATTAAAACAATGGCAATTAAAACAAAAAGAACTACTTTTTGCTAATGGTATTACTAAGGCGGATCATGTATTTACTCAATGGCACGGGAAAATGTTAAATTCACACACTGTTTTGTTTAACAGTAAGACAATAGCTAAAAGATGTAATTTGCCTGTTATCGGCACTCATGCGTATCGGCATTCTCATGCGTCAATGCTTTTTGAAAGTAATGTATCTATGAAAGAAGCACAAGTTCGGCTTGGTCACTCAAATATAGAAATGACCATGAATATCTATACTCATGTGACGAGTGAAGCACAAACGAAAACGATCGAAAAACTAACTAAATTTGCTAATTTTTAGGCTTACTGTAATCAAAACTGTAATCATTTTTAAATTTGCTAAAAATAAAAACGCTAAAACCCTTGATACATAAGGACTTTGGCGTTTAGTTATTATTTTATTAAGAGTTTAGCATAAAAGTATAAAAAAATATAGAATCTTTAAAGCAAGAAGCTATGACAAAAGTCTATCGTTCCTTCTTAACTTTCAAGAGACCGATATCCTAGGAATAGTTCTCTTGAAAATAAACTGAATCCTTGCCGATAATAGGTGCACCTATTATCGGCAACGATTCGGTTTATTCCGTTTACTGCTCACTTCTCGCACAGCCTTTTTGACTATGGTTGCACTAGCACTGCATGTGCCTCATATCCTGCATTAGTCAATAATGTTTCGACTGCTTGTGTGTCTGTCGTATCGACTTGTACTTCAATAATCGTTTTTGTCGTTTGATGATCGACGACGACGGTCACGATACTTAACTGGTGATCAGCTAATAATTGTGCAACTTTCGCAATTATTCCTAATTGATCGTCGACGATGGTGATGGCAACTCTCGTCCCACCTTGAGTATAGCCTGTGATTTTTAAAAAAGCATCGAAAATATCATTATTGGTGATGATCCCTACCAAGGTCGTTTCATCCAAAACTGGTAATACAGCAATATTTTTTTGTCGCATTTTTGCAATTGCTTGTTCTAACAATGCATCAGGTGCAATCGTTTCAACTTGTTTTAACATCACATCCCCTACTTTGGTTTTTGTGATTAAATAATTCAATTCATAAACACTTAATGAGGTTGCCTTTGAAGGTAGCGACTCATGAATGATTCCTTCTGTAATTAATCCAACCAGTTTTTGTTCTTGCATGACAGGTAAGCGATGGATCTCATGTTGCTTCATTAAATCAATTGCATCAAATACAGGTGTATCCGGTGTTACCGTTACAACTGTTTTCGTCATAAAATCTTGAACACTCATCTCTTATCCTCCTAGATACGCTTTTTTGACTTCTTCACTGCTTAATAATTCCTGACCCGTTCCTTCTAATACGATCTTTCCGGTTTCAAGTACATATCCACGATCGGCAATCGATAAGGCCATATTTGCATTTTGCTCAATCAACAAGACAGTAGTTCCTTGTGCTTTGATTTCCTCAATGATTGAAAAGATTTCGCGAATAAAAATCGGCGCTAGTCCCATCGAAGGTTCATCTAGTAATAGTAATTTGGGTTTAGACATCAAGGCTCGTCCCATCGCCAGCATTTGTTGTTCTCCACCTGATAAGGTCGCTGCATCTTGGTGCTTTCGTTCTTCTAATACTGGAAATTTGCTAAAGACCTGAGCATAGTCTTCTTTGACTTGTTTGTCCTTACGCAAAAATGCGCCCATCTCTAAATTTTCTTGAACCGTTAACTCTGCAAAAACGTGACGCCCTTCTGGGACTTGTGATAGTCCTGAAGAAACGATTTTTTGTGGAGCCATTTTTTGAATCGATTGGTCCTTAAATGTAATCGATCCATTAGAAGGACGAATCAATCCAGAAATCGTTCGTAAAATCGTTGTCTTCCCAGCTCCATTGGCGCCAATTAAAGAGACGATTTCTCCTTCATTTACATGAAAAGAGACATCATGAACAGCTTGGATCATTCCATAATGGACCGATAAATTTTCTACGGTTAACATCACAACTCTCCTCCCAAATACGCTTGGATCACACGTGGATTATTTTTGATCTCGACTGGTGTTCCATGCGCGATCACTTGGCCGTACTCCAATACATAGATTCGTTCGCACACGTCCATTACAAGATTCATATCGTGTTCGATCAACACGATCGTTAACCCAAACTCACGTTGGATCTTACGGATCAATTTTGTTAATTCTGCAGTTTCTTGTGGATTCATGCCCGCTGCTGGTTCATCTAAAAAGAGTACTTTTGGCTTTGTCGCCAAGGCACGTACGATTTCTAATCGACGTTGCTCACCATAAGGCAAGTTTTTTGCTAGCGTATCGATTTTTGATGCCATATCAAAAATATTTAATAATGACAGCACTTCTTCACGCATTCGTGCTTCAGTTTGATAAAATTTAGGCAAGCGAAAGACGCTCGTTAAAAAGCCTTCTTTATTCTTAGCGTTCATAGCGATTAATACATTATCCATTACGGTCAACTCTTTAAATAAGCGAATATTTTGAAATGTACGAGACAAGCCTAGATCAGCTACTTTATATGGTTTCATGCCATTTAATCGCTGGTCTTTACCATCAGTATGCAATAACACATCGCCTTCACTTGGCTCATAAACACCCGTTAATAAATTAAATAATGTCGTTTTTCCAGCTCCATTTGGTCCGATCAGACCAATCAACTCGTTTTCATTTGCTTCAAGGTTGACACGAGAGACCGCCGTCAATCCACCAAAATGCTTGGTTAAATTATTTACCGTTAATAGGGGCATTCGTGTCCTCTCCTTTCTTCGTAAACCGATCAAATATCCGTTTTACTGAAAATTCCCAAGTACCCAAAAGTCCACTTGGTTTAAAGATCATAATAATAATTAAAGCCAATGCATAGATGATCATCCGTAAACTTCCGAAATCTTGTAAGTACATATTGATAATCCCTAAAACCACAGCTGCAACAATGGCACCCGTCGTGCTGCCCAAACCACCGAATACAACGATGATTAAGATATCAATTGATTTGTTAAAGGTGTAGTCGCTTGGGAATACAGATTGTTGGTAACTTGCATACAGTGATCCAGCAAGACTTGCAATCATCGCGCCAAAGACAAATGCGATTACTTTAAATTTAGTAGTGTTTACTCCCATCGATTCTGCTGCAATTTCATCTTCACGAACAGCTAAAGTTGCACGACCAGAACCACTATTGATAAAATTTGACACAAATAAGATACTAATAAATGCAAAGATGAATACAATCTGCCAATTACTAAATTCTGGAATACCAAAGATCCCAGAAGGCCCATTGGTTAACCATCCCATATTAACGATCAAGATACGGATAATTTCAGAGATCCCTAGAGTCGCAATCGCTAAATAGTCTCCTTTTAGTCGCAGCGTAGGAATACCAACTACTAATGCTACAACTCCCGTTACGATCATCCCTACGATCAAGGCAAGTACGAATCCACCAGCTGTAGGCATTTGACTTGTAATGATCGCACTCGCATATGCACCGATCGCCATAAATCCAGCATGTCCTAATGAAAATTGACCAGAAAATCCAATGATCAAATTCAAACTAACAGCTAACATGATATTGATCCCGATATTGACAATGATAGCATCGGTAAAGATATTGATTGCACCACCGTTATACAAGCCGAATAATGCAAAATAGAACACCAAGGCAATCAGCAGCCAAACGAGATTGTATTTTAAATTTTTTTTCATTTAAGCTACCTACACTTTCTCTTTAATATTTTTACCTAAGATACCTGCTGGACGAATCAATAAGATTAAAATCAAGATCGCATATACCAATGCATCTTTATAAGCAGACAATCCTAATGCCGTTGAGATCGTTTCAACTAACCCAATCACAAATCCACCCACTGCAGCTCCCGGAATCACACCGATTCCACCTAAAACAGCCGCTACGAATGATTTCAATCCAGGTACAACCCCCATCATTGGATCGATCGAATTATAATACAATCCAATCAGCATTCCACCAGCCGCAGCAAGTGCTGAACCTAGTGCAAACGTAAATGAGATCGTCCGATTAACATTGATTCCCATCAACTGGGCAGCATCAGGATCGACACTCACTGCACGCATCGCTTTTCCCATGCGTGTTTTTTTGATGATCAATTGAAGCAAGATCATCAAGATCAAGGAAACACCTAAAATCAATAATTGGATATTGCTTATCGATAAAAAGCCGAGATTGTACGTTTGACGTTCAATTGCTTGTGGGAACGAACGTTTATCTGGAGTAAAAAAGTAGATCATCACATTTTGCAATAAATAAGATACTCCAATTGCCGTAATCAAGGCTGAGATACGTGTCGATTTACGTAGCGGACGGTACGCTAAAATTTCAATCATCACACCTAACGCCGCACAGCCGATCATCGACAAAATCATCGCTGGGAAAAAACCTAACCCTAATTGTTTAATTAAAAAATACCCAATAAAACTTCCGATCATATAGACTTCACCGTGTGCGAAGTTGATCAATTTTATAATTCCATATACCATTGTGTATCCTAATGCCATTAAGGCATAAATACTTCCTAAAAATAGTCCGTTGACTAATTGTTGGATAAGCATTTCCATATTATCTATCCTTTCTTAAAAAGAAACTGGAACAAAACCATCTGACGATTTTGCTCCAGTCTACCTTTTTATTTATGGTTCAACTGTTACGGCAGAACTTTCTTTACCGTCTTTGTATTCGATCACGACTACTGATTTTTCAGGATTATGATCTTTATCTACTGTAATATTTCCTGTTACTCCAACAAAATCTTTCAAGTTTGCTAATCCTTTTGTAATAGCTTCAGAATCCGCAGACTTTTCATCTTCGATTGCTTTTTTCACCATATTCATCGCATCATAGGCTAAAGCATTAAATGTTGAAGGTTCTTTACCATATTTTTCTTTAAAAGCATCGATAAATGGTTGGACTGTATCATTTGCAGGAGCTAACGTAGAAAAGTGACCGGTATAGTACACATTCGTTACGTTTTGTGCTCCAGCTAATTCAATCATTTTCTCATCACCAAAACCATCCGCCCCTAAAATCGGTTGTTCGATTCCCAATTCGCGCGCTTGTTTGATGATCAAACCAGCCTCTTCATAGTAACCTGGGATATATAAAACATCAAAATCCGTATTTTTTAGTTTCGTTAAGACTGCTTGGAAATCTTTATCTCCTTTAGTAAAGTTTTCTTCTAAGACGACATCACCTTTATAAGTTTCTTTAAAGGCTTTTGTTAACCCAATAGCGTAATCACTTGAGTTATCGCCTAAAATCGCAACTTTTTTAGCATCTAGATTTTTTTGTGCAAATTCCGCTAACACTTTCCCTTGGAAACTATCTTGGAAACTAGAACGAAATACGTAAGGTTGTACTTTACCATTAGTCATCGTTACCGAATCATCTGTTCCTGAAGGTGTGATCATTGGTACTTTGGCTTTTGTGATATTTGGTGTAGCTGCTTTGGTTGCTCCAGAAGTTGCTGGCCCAATGATTGCTACCACTTTATCATTCGTTGCTAGGTTTGCCGCAACAGTAGCTGCTTCATTATTATCTGATTTATTGTCTTTGACGATCAATTCGACTTTTTTACCTAAAATTCCGCCATCTTTATTGATTTGATCAACGGCTAATTCAATTCCTTCTTTTTCTTGCGTACCGTATCCAGCAACGTCACCAGATAACTCTAAATTAGCCCCGATTTTAATCGTATCACCAGATGGTTTATTGCCACCATCGCTACTATCTTTTCCAGTAGGACCCGCACTACATGCGCTTAACAAAACAAGACCCGCAAACAAAAACGCAAATTTTTTCTTCATTTAGATGTTCCTCCCTTATTTTCCGTTTGAATATGATTCATAATATACCGAAAATTAAAACGAAAGTCAACGAATTTTCAGAATATTTTCTTTATTCTGTCACTATTTGGCAAAGATAATAAAATAACAAAAAGAGAAGGAAACGATATTACTCGTTTCCTTCTCTTTTTTCGTATTTTGGTTCTACTTTATCTACTCTATTGCGTCCTAGCGAAAACTGTTCTGGCACATAATCTAGTCCACCTTGGACAAATGGATGGCAACGCGCAATTCGAGCGCTTCCCATCGCAACACCTTTGATTGCTCCGTGGACTTCAATTGCTTTGATCATGTAGCTAGAACACGTAGGATAATAACGACAACTCGGTGGAAATAAAGGAGAAATCCCTTTTTGATACCCTCTTACAAGCGTAATCAATGCTTTTTTCATGTATTTACCTTCTTTGTTAAATAAAAAACGTAAAAATATGTTGCCATAACTTATCGCTAAACACACCAAATGGCGACCCGTCACCAAACACACCATAGCCGATCATCAGCCCGATGAAAAAAAGTAAAAAGGCGATGATCATCACGATCAACACTTTGAATAAAGCCAATAAAACTGGTTGTGCTGTTCTCAATGGATTCACACTCCTAAGCGTTTACTGTAGCGTTTACTGCGTTAGTATCTGAAACTCGTTCAACGTCTGCACCTAAGCCTTGTAGTTTTTTATGGAACTCATAATAGCCACGATCTAGATATTTCAAATTGCGCACACGAGTAATTCCATTGGCACGTAAACCTACTAAGATCAAAGCAGCAGCGGCACGCAAATCTGTTGCGTTTACGATTGCCCCTTGCAAGTCTGCAGTACCTTCGATCAAGGCAACATTACCGTCGATTTTCACGTCTAAATTCATATGGCGCATTTCTTCTAAATGTTGGAAACGATTTTCAAATACTGTCTCCGTCACTACACTACGACCGTTTGCTACTGCTTGAATAGCAGTCATTTGTGCTTGCATGTCTGTAGGGAAACCTGGATGTGGCATCGTTTTAACTGTCGTAGCGTTTAATGTTTTAGGTCCAACGATACGGATTCCTTCTTCAGTCTCGATTACTTTTGCACCCATTTCGCTCAATTTTGATAGTAATGGACGGTTATGTTCAGCGATCGCATCTTCGATCAATACATCTCCTTGTGTCATCGCAGCGGCTACCATAAAGGTTCCAGCTTCGATACGATCTTGGACGATTGCATGTTTGACTGCATGTAATGATGTTACACCTTCGATTCGCATTGTCTCTGTTCCAACACCATAGATTTTTGCGCCCATTTTATTTAAAATATTCGCTAGATCCACAATCTCAGGTTCGCGCGCGACATTGCTGATGATAGTAGTTCCTTTTGCTTTGACAGCAGCCATCATAATGTTTTGTGTTGCCCCAACACTTGGAAAATCTAAGTAGATCTCTGCTCCAGTCAATTCATCTGCAATCGCTTCGATATACCCATCTTTTTGGATGATTTTTGCTCCTAGTGCTTGGAATCCTTTTAAATGTAAATCGATAGGGCGTTTTCCAATCGCACACCCCCCTGGCATCGCCACTTTTGCATGACCGTTACGCGCTAAAAGAGGACCCATCACAACAATTGATGCGCGCATTTGGCTCACATATTCATATGGAGCTTCGATATGTAGTTCTTTTGTTGCATTGATGATCACTTCATTTTGCTCTTGATTGAACGTTACACTAGTATTTAACTGGCGAATCACTTCATTCATTGTAAATACATCGGATAAAATCGGTACATTATGTAAAGTAGTAATCCCTTCTTCTGCTAATAATGTTGCTGCTAAAATGGGTAAGACGGCATTTTTTGCACCTTCAATTTTTACCGACCCCTTTAATTGTTGACCACCTTTAACGATGATTTCTTCCATAATTGTTCCCTCCAAAGGAATCAAAAACATAGCTTTGATTCTTTTTCCTATTTTTTAAAAACCGACTGTGACTAAATTTTTACTTAAGATGATTATTTCTAAAAAGAATTGGCTTGCTAAATACCCTAAGCCGATTGCCATAAGTAATAGCAAAATTTTAAGTTGAGTGGTTTTTTGTTTTTGAAATAATGTCTCAAAACGTAAGGCTTGCAAACTCCAAAAGGCAAGATAAATAAACGTCAAATGACTACAAAAACGAATGATAATATCGACTCCATAAACTTGCATCTTTCATTGCTCCTTTAACAAAAAACTCATGAGTCCATAATATCACAAAACGAAGGGTAAAAAAATAAATTATGCTTGAAAAAAGAAAGAGCCTCCATTTTGGAGACTCTTACTGGTGTTTAGATACATTGATTCGATTGACGGCACGATGAAGCGCGACCGTTGCGCGTCTTACTTCATCGATATCTTCACGCTGCTTTGCTTCTTCGATCAAACGTTCTGCACGCATTTTCGCACGTTCAGCACGTGAAACATCGATATCGCGTTCACGCTCGGCGCTATCCGCTACGATCGATACTAGATTATCACGCATTTCTAAAATCCCACCATTGACTGCAATCCAATCCACATGCGTATCCGAGTCCACACGTCTTACTTTCACTTCATCGATCATTAAAGGAGCAATAATCGGTGCATGGCGTGGTAGGATCCCTAGTTCACCGCTGATCGTTTTCGCGACGACCATTGTAGCATGGTGATCATAGACAATCCCATTTGGTGTAACGACATTGACCGTTAATTGTTGTTCCATGAGACACCTCTCCTTTAATAACCTAGCGTTTTCGCTTTTTCTACAACTTCTTCGATCCGTCCAACACTACGGAAGGCTTCTTCAGGAAGATCATCGTACTTCCCGTCAAGGATTCCTTTAAAGCCATTGATCGTTTCTTGAACCGGAACATAAGACCCTGGTTGGCCCGTAAATTGTTCCGCTACGTGGAAGTTTTGCGATAAGAAAAATTGGATTCTACGTGCACGCGCAACCAAGACTTTTTCGTCTTCAGATAGCTCATCCATCCCTAAAATAGCGATGATATCTTGCAATTCCCGGTAACGTTGCAAGGTGTGTTGCACTTCAGTTGCAATATGATAATGCTCTTCACCAACGATTTCCGGTGCTAATGCACTAGAAGAAGACGCTAATGGATCAACTGCGGGATAAATCCCTTGTTCTGTCAACTTACGTTCTAAGTTCGTTGTCGCATCTAAATGGGCGAAAGCTGTTGCCGGAGCCGGGTCAGTATAGTCATCGGCAGGTACATAGATTGCTTGGATCGATGTGATCGATCCTTTTTTCGTCGATGTGATCCGTTCTTGCAATTGACCCATTTCTGTAGCCAATGTTGGCTGATACCCTACTGCTGAAGGCATACGACCTAATAATGCTGATACTTCAGAACCTGCTTGAGTAAAGCGGAAAATATTGTCGATAAACAACAACACATCTTGTCCTTCAACATCGCGGAAATACTCGGCAATCGTTAAGCCTGTTAAGGCAACACGCATCCGTGCACCAGGCGGTTCATTCATTTGACCAAATACCATGGCTGTTTTTTCGATAACACCTGAGTCTTTCATTTCATAATATAAGTCATTTCCTTCACGTGTTCGTTCGCCTACCCCCGTGAAGACGGAAATCCCACCATGCTCTTGTGCGATATTGTGAATCAACTCTTGAATCAAGACCGTTTTTCCTACACCGGCTCCACCGAATAATCCAACTTTCCCACCTTTAAGATAAGGCGCTAGTAAATCGATTACCTTGATCCCAGTTTCTAAGATCTCAGTACTTGTACTCAATTCATCAAAATTAGGCGCTTTTTTGTGGATTCCACTACGCGGTGCATCTTTAGGAAAAGGAGTTTCTAAATCGATTGTATCTCCCAATACGTTGAATACACGACCTAGCGTTTCCGTTCCTACAGGTACAGAAATCGATTCGCCCATATCGACAACTTCCATCCCACGTTGCAATCCATCTGTTGATTCCATTGCAATCGCACGAATAATTCCATCGCCTAATTCTAATGCTGCTTCTAAAACGACTTTTGTTTTATTCGCATCATTTTTATAAACAACCAATGCATTGTTGATATCTGGTAGTGAGTGATCTAATGAAAACTCTACGTCAACAACTGGTCCGATAACTTGAACAATTTTGCCTGAACTCATTTATTCTCCTCCATTCACTCAAAAATCATTCGAGCGCAGCTGCACCACCAACAATTTCGGTAATTTCTTGTGTAATGGCACCTTGACGTGCTCGATTGTATGAGATCGTTAAATCATCAATAATATTTTTCGCATTATCTGTAGCAGTTTTCATCGCAGTCATCCCAGCAGCATGTTCTGCTGTTTTCGCATCCACGATGGCACCATAGATTAGGCTTTCTGCATATTGTGGCAATAGTTGCGCCAAGATCTCTTCACGTGACGGTTCAAAAATATACTCTTGTTCGTACGTTTTCGCTTCACTAGGATCAAGATCGACGATCGGCAACATTTTTTCCACCCGAAATTGGCTCGTCAACGAATTAATATGATGGTTATAACATACATATAACTCATCAAATACGCCACTTTGATACATCGATGTCGCCGTATTAACGATTTTTCGAACTTCTTCAAAACTTGGCTGATCAGATAGATTACGCAGTTCATAAGCTAATGTAATGCCTCGTGTCTTGAAAAAGTCAGCACCTGTAGCCCCGATAGAGATCATAACGTACTCATCTGGTGATGTATGATCTTCATTGATCATCGTCAGCATTTGCTTTAATATCGAACTATTGTAGCCACCTACTAATCCGCCATCTGAAGTGATCACGATATACCCAGTCTTTTTTACTGGACGGCTGATTAGCATACTGCCGTAATTGATGCCCACAGAAGAAGCAGGAACAGTTGCTAAGTCAGTCAACTGTTGTGCTGCTAAGTGGGTTACGATCTCTCTTACTTTTGATGCATAGATTTGAAATTTTCTCGAATGCGCTTCTGACTTGGTTAACTTCGCCGCAGAGACCATTTGCATCGCATTGGTAATTTGGCTCGTTTTTTTCGTTGAAGCGATTCGTTGTTTAATTTCATTTAAAGACGCACCCATCCTTATTCACCTCTTCTTTGCTTGTTACGCTTTCGTTAATGATGCAAGGAATAATTCTTTGCAGCCATTGATTGCTTGATCAAGAATTTTTTCTTCAGGTAAATCTTTTGTAGTGCGAATCGTTTCAAAGATTTCTGGTGCATTATTTTGAATGTAGTCAAACAATTGCGATTCAAAATGTAAGATTTCTTCCACCGGAATACTATCGATAAATCCGTGCGTTAAGGCATATAAGATCACTACTTGTTTTTCAACTGGTAACGGCTCATGTAATTTTTGTTTTAAAATTTCGACAGTACGTCGTCCACGATTTAATTTTGCTTGTGTCGCTGCATCCAAGTCAGAACCAAATTGTGTAAATGCTTCTAATTCACGATAACTCGCTAGGTCTAGACGCAAAGTACCGGCTACTTTTTTCATGGCCTTAATTTGAGCTGAACCGCCTACACGAGATACAGAAAGTCCAGCAGCTACTGCAGGACGGATCCCTGAATAGAATAAATCACTTTCTAAAAAGATCTGACCATCTGTAATCGAGATGACGTTCGTTGGGATATAAGCTGAGATATCACCAGCTTGCGTTTCAACAAACGGCAAGGCCGTCATCGACCCACCACCAAGTTCGTCACTCAATTTTGCAGCACGTTCTAATAAACGAGAATGCAAGTAGAACACATCGCCTGGATAAGCCTCACGACCTGGAGGCCGTCTTAATAGTAAAGACAATTCACGGTATGCGACCGCTTGTTTAGATAAATCATCATATACGATCAACACATGCTTGCCATTATACATAAATTCTTCACCCATTGCAGCTCCTGCATATGGTGCGATGTAGAGCATTGGTGCTGGTTGTGAAGCTCCGGCTGATACAACGATTGTATAATCTAATGCGCCGTAACGTCGCAACGTTTCAACTTGTGCACGCACCGTTGAATCTTTTTGTCCGATAGCTACATAGATACAAATCATATCTTGACCTTTTTGATTGATGATCGTATCGATCGCAATCGAGGTTTTCCCAGTTTTACGGTCACCAATAACGAGTTCACGTTGGCCACGACCAATCGGTACTAACGCATCGATTGCTTTTAATCCAGTTTGCATCGGTTCATCTACAGATTTACGTTGCATAACACCAGGAGCTGCCGCCTCAACTGGACGTGTACGCGTAGTTTTAATATCGCCTAAACCGTCAATTGGTTGTCCTAATGAATTGACAACACGACCAATCAAAGCGTCTCCTACTGGTACTTCCATGATTTTTCCAGTACGTTTTACTTTATCGCCTTCTCGAATCGATTCGAAATCACCTAAAATGATAATTCCGACATCATTTGACTCTAAATTTTGTGCCATACCAAATGAACCATTCGCAAACTCTAGTAATTCACCGCTCATCGCATTTTCCAATCCATGCGCACGTGCGATTCCATCTCCGACATACGTTACCGTTCCTACTTCTTCAACGGAAAGTTCATGATGATAATTTTTGATTTGTTCTTTAATCAAGGCACTAATTTCTTCTGCTTTAATCGACATTTAGTTCACCTCTCATCAATTATCTACTCTGATAATCTCATTCGTAATTCTTCTAAGCGACTCTTTACACTACCGTCCACAACTTGATGATTGGCTTCAACCACAACACCACCAATAATCGATGGATCAAGTTTTTCTGTAAGTTGAGCCTTTTGATATCCTAATAAAGGCGCAACTTGCGCTTCGATCGCGGATTTTTGTTGGGCTGTCAATTCAACGGCGGTTGTGACTGTACCAATAATCAATCCTTGTTTATCGTCAAAGCGTCGTTCATATTCTTTGATAATCAATAAGAGATCATCCATCCGGTTGTATTCAAATACAACCGCTAAAAAGTTTTGGATCAATGGATCAAATGAGGGTGTCAATGCACTTAAAATGGCTTGTTTCTCAGTCATTTCTAAACGGACATCACTTAAAATCTCTCCAAGATCAGTAACTTCAGTGAACACTTGACGCAGTACGAGTAATTGTTCATAAACCGCTTGTTCTTGATGCACTTCTGTCGCCAATTCAAAAAGTGCCTTAGCATAGCGTTTACCAACCGTAGCTTTATCGAGTTTCATTTGTAGATCCTAATGTATCAATGTATGTTTCAATCAATGCTTCATGCGTATCTTTAGTAAGTTCTTTGCGTAAGATTTGTTCAGCAATTTGCAATGAAATCGCTGCGACATCCTCTTTAACGGCTTGATACGCTGCATCTTTTTCAATGGCGATATCCGATTGCGCTTTTGTTTTCAAACGAGATGCTTCGTCTTTTGCATCTTCTACAATCGTTTGGCGAGTCATCTCTCCATTGTCTTTTGCTTGTTGAATGATCGTCGCTGCTTCAGCACGAGAGTTCAACAACTGAGCTTCCCGTTCTTGTTCTAGAGCAGCGGCTTTTAGTCTTGATTGTTCTGCAGAGTCGATATCATTTGCGATTTTGTCTTCACGTTGTTTCAACATTTCACTTACTGAACCCCAAGCAAAGTGTTTTAGCAACAAGAGCAAAATCAACATCGCGCCACTTACGACAATAATATTGCCCCAAGTCGTGTTTTGGACTTCTGCTACTACCAATTGATTAAGCATCGCGCAACTTCCTTTCGTCGTTTCTCGTTTTAGTTTAGGCTATTTTTTATTGACCAAAAACTAAAATAAAGGCAATTACGACCCCTAAAATCGGCACCGCTTCAACTAAACCAACTCCGATAAACATTGTTGAACGCAATTGACCTGACATTTCTGGTTGACGTGCCATTGATTCGATTGTTTTTGAAATTACCATCCCATTACCTACTCCAGCTCCGATAGCTGCTCCAATAATGATTAAACCCGCTGCGATAAAATTCATGTGTATTTCCTCCTAAGTGTGTTTTAATGTTCTGCTTCGATTTTGTGACTGAGATAAACCATTGATAGTGTAACAAAAACATAAGCTTGGATTGCTCCAATAAATAATGAAAAGGCGATCCAGATCATTTCTAATGGTAATGCGATCGGTAACGACCACCATCCTAAGCTAATGAACATATTCGCAAGCAAGCCTAATAGCACTTCTCCTGCGAAAATATTCCCATATAACCGTAGACCCAAGGTAATAATATTGGTAAATTCTTCGATCAATTTGATTGGCAGCAAGAATCCAACCGGTTTTAAATACGAATTTACTAGATATCCCTTAAATCCAAATTGCTTCACTCCAAAGAAATGCGTCATCGCGATCACCATTAACGCTAGCGTCAATGTAACTGCAGGATTAGCAGTTGGTGATTTCCATAACGTGAGTTCATTTCTTAAAATGATCCGTGTCACTAGTCCAATCTCGTTGGCTACAAATACAAATAAAAACAACGTAACCGCGACTAAGTGATACGATTTCACTTCTTTGCTTGGCAAATTATCTGCCACGACTTTACGAACAAAATCAATGACCCATTCAATAAAGTTTTGTTTACCAGTAGGCTTCAATTTCAAGTTCCTTGTGCAGACGAACACAATCAAAAAGACAATTAAACACGACAATAATGTCATCAATAGCACAGTCCCATCAAACCAAATCGGCCCAATATGAAACAATAGAGATTGTTCTTCCAAAACAGCTCACCTCTTTTCAACCAAAACCCCAAAAATGGTTTTGTGATTTTTCAATCATTCTAAACAACAACGGTATCATACCACCACTAATGCAAAAATTCAAAGTGTTTTCTTCATTTTTTCAAACAAAATCGTGAATTTGAAAAAAAACAAGCTTCATTACATTTGTAAGCGACATCATACCGTTTTTGTCATACTTGCTTATGTCTAATGCTATCAGAATCGACAGTAAATTCAAAGCAAGTTTTATTGATTTTCGTCAATTTTTTTAATAATTTTTCAACGCTCGACTAATTTGACGATCTTGGTCTTTGCGTTTTAATGTTTCGCGTTTATCATACTCGCGTTTTCCTTTGGCAATCCCAATCAAAACTTTCGCATACCCGTCTTTGATATAGACTTTTAAAGGGACTACGGTGATTCCGGCATTTTTGGTTTCACCAAACAACTTTTGGATTTGTTTTTTATGCAAAAGCAATTTTCGAGTACGTAAAGGATCATGGTTGAATAAATTCCCTTGTTCATAAGGACTGATATGCACGTTGTACAAAAAGGCTTCCCCATTTCGTACACGTACAAATCCATCTTTTAAATTGATTCGACTATTGCGAATCGATTTGATCTCGGTTCCTTGCAAGACGATACCCGCTTCCATCGTATCTAAAATGCTATAATCATGCCGTGCTTTTTTATTTTGAGCAATTAAACGGCCTTCTCCTTTTGGCATAGAGCTACTCCTTTACTTTTTTTTAGGACCTTTCTTTTTCTTTACACCTTTATAAAACGGTTTTTTCTTTCCTTTTTTCGACATTTTCTTTTCTTTAAATCCATTTTTTCCTCCCGCGCGTTGCACCTTTTCTTTAACCGCAGAAGAAGCTTTTCTCTTTTGACGTGATCCACTCTCAATCGGCAACGTTTCGACTTCCTCTGAAGAAAGGAGTTCAAAATCAATCTCACGCGTTTCTGGGTCAGATTTGGTTACGCGGATCAAGACTTTTTGACCGATTTTAAACGTTCGACCTGTGCGTTCACCAACTAAAGCGAGATGTGTTTCCACAAAATGATAATAATCATCTTTTAAAGCATTGATATGGATCAATCCTTCAACTGTATTCGGTAATTCAACAAAGAATCCAAATTTAACGACGGAGCCAATAATTCCTTCAAATTCTTCGCCAACATGATCTGCCATAAATTCAGCTTTCTTCAACGCATCGACTTCACGTTCTGTTTCGACTGCTCGACGTTCCATTTGTGAACTGTGTAAAGCAATGTCTGGTAATTGTTCTTCCCATTTTTTTTGCGTTTTTTCGCTGCGATCTGCTAGATACGTGCGGATCAAACGATGTACGATCAAATCAGGATAACGACGGATCGGAGAAGTAAAATGTGTATAATAATCCGCAGCTAAGCCGTAATGTCCTAGATTTTCTTCTGCGTATTTTGCTTGTTGCATGCTTCTTAACAATACTGTACTGATAACTGGTGCTTCTGGGCGCCCTTCAACTTCTTTTAAAACAGTCTGTAATGCTTTTGGCGTAATCGATCCATTTGTTTGTTTCACTAAAATTCCTAGCGCTGCTGCAAAATCAAAGAACCGTTTTAGTTTTTCTTCTTTTGGATCTTCATGGATTCGATAAATAAATGGCAACTGCTGAGTAGCAAAATGTTTTGCGACCGTTTCATTCGCAGCCAACATAAAAGATTCGATCATTTTTTCACCGACACCACGTGTACGCACACGAATGTCTAAAGGATGTCCATTTTCATCTACAACAACTTGAGCCTCACGATCTTCAAACGAAACCGCTCCTCTATTTTGGCGCATCGTATCCAATAACGCATGTAAATCTGCCATCTCTTCAAACATTGGAACTAGTTTTTCATAGCGCTGACGTGTTTCTTGATCTTGTTCTTCAATGATTTGATTGATTGCCGTATAAGTCATGCGTTCTGTTGTTTGAATGATGCTTGGGAAAATATCGTATTTTATAATCGAACCTTGTGCATCGATTTCCATTTCACAACTCATCGCTAAACGTGGCACACGAGGATTTAGCGAACAAATCCCATTAGATAAGCGTTGTGGTAACATCGGAATCACACGATCGGTCAAGTAGACACTTGTTCCACGCTCAAATGCTTCACGATCTAGTGGCGATTGTTCCGTCACATAATAAGATACATCGGCAATATGAACTCCTAAAAAATAATGCCCGTTCGCCAATTTTTTGACAGTGACCGCATCGTCCAAGTCTTTTGCATCTTCCCCATCAATTGTGACTAACAATTGATCTCTTAAGTCTCGACGATCTTTAAAATCATTAGGATCAATCGTATCACTCACTGCATCAGCTTGCGCGATCACATCATCTGGAAATGCCATTGGGATCCCATGTGCTGCGATTACAGATACAATATCCATTCCTGGATCATTTTTATGACCTAGTGTTTGAATCACAAGTCCTTCTGCACTTTTGGCATATCCTTTTTCAGGATAATGTGTCAAAGTTACTTTCACGATAGCACCATCTACCGGTCGGATCCCTTCTGCGGATACAAATACTTTGACACCATTAATCTTTTTATCTTTGGGCGTCACGTAACCATAGAGATCGGTATCTTTGATTTCTGCTTCGTCAAATAAATGAAATTCGCCTACCACTTCTTGAGCCGCGCGCTCACGAATCTCGACAACTTTGCCTTCTGCTCCCTTGTCACTACCTGGTTGCGCTACCTTTGTGATATCGATCGCCACTATGTCGCCATCCATCGCATATCCCGTTGCTTCTTGCGGAATGTATACATCTGCTTCATCCTCTGAGATACTCACAAAACCAAAACCACGTTCGTTGCCACAAAATGTCCCTTCCACTAAAAAGAGCGGTTGTGGCAATTGGATATTGCCTTTTTTATTAAGCATAATCGATCCTTCACGCTCCATTACAGCGATCGTTTGCACTAGTGTTTTAAATTCTGCACTTTTTTCTAAACCTAACCCTTTTGCTAGAGCTTCCATCGTGATACTTTTTTTCTCTTGTTGCGTAAGATACGCTAAAATATTTTCTTTAATTGTTTGTTTCATACTACTCCTCATTCCAAGAAAGTGTTTGTAAAAATGCCACCACATCTTGTTCAAACTGCTTTCTTTCTGGTCCTACCGTAACAACATGTCCGCTGTTTGGGTACCAGTTTAATGTAAATTTTTTATCTTTGACCTGTTGAATCGTATTGAATACTGATTCAGCAGGAATCATTTCATCTTGCGCTGCTTGGACAAATAAAATCGGCTGCGTAATCTTTGCTAATTCATCATACGTCATTTGACTATGTTCTTGAATTCCAGCTAATTGTGTAGCTACCTTTTTAGGTACCGTTTCTAGTTCACGTGCCTTTTCATCTGGACTTAAGTCAGTAAATGTATCTAATACCATATTTGCATACCATAAAAAGCTAGTTGGGACATTTGTTTCCACTGGTGTGATCGGCGAACAAAATGAGCCTCCCCCAATGATTTGTGGAATCTGTTGTTCTAATAATCGCATGGCATACATACCGCCCAATGATAACCCAAAGACGGCGATTTGATCATACCCTTTATCCACTAGTAACGTAACAGCAGCTTTTGCTTCTTCAAACCATTGATTAGGACTGGCAGCTAAAATATCATGTGGATCGACCGTTCCATGTCCTGTAAACATCGGTGTGTATACGGTATAGTGTTCTTGTTCTAATTTACGGGCAAGCATTCGGACATCATTTGGACTTCCTGAATAGGCATGAAACAAGATGACCGCTTTCTTACTTTGCTCGCTAAATATTGGCTTCGGTGTAACAAATTTCTTCTTCACTTTTATTAAACTCCTTTAACTTCCTAAATCTAGAAAAAAAACCTCCCATTTCTGAGAGGCAAAGTTACTATTTTGATGATAAAAATGACAAAAGAAATAGTAAGATAATCCATACAGCTCCTAAGATGGCTGTTGAACGTTGCATCACGGCTTCAAATCCGCGGGCCTTTTGTTTCCCAAACAGTTGGTCAGCACCACCTGTAAAGGCACTTGCTGCGCTATTTTGTTTACTTGGTTGCATCATAATTGTAATCACGATAACGAATGATAAAATAATGACTACCGCTAAAAGAAAATCATACATGTAAAACTTGCCTCCTCTTCAATCAAAAGTCTCTCAAAGTTACTCTATCATACTTAAGGCCAAGTTTCCACTAATATCAAATGAAAGTTTTATCTTTTCCAAACATCTTGATACTTTTCATCTTTTTCGAATTTCGCTTTCACATACGGGCAAATCGGTACGATCTTAATACCTTCACTACGGGCAAGGTCGACTGCGCGGTCGACTAATTGAGCTGCTAATCCTTTTCCTTGATGTGCTGTGTCTACACCAGTATGGTTGATGACCATGGCACCATCCTCTTTAGCCCAAGTAATTTCACCGATTTCTTGTTTTCCTTCAACAATAACGATGCGATTTGCTTCATTTACAAATTCCATTTACTTTTCCTCCTTGACGTTCACTATTGTTGCTATTGCCATTGATAACCAAGCTCTTCTAGTACAGAAAGTCTGACTAGGTGCGAATACACCTCACACGTGACAATGGCTGTTCGTTCATTAAATTTAATAATAATTCCTGTAATTTCTTCACCTTGAATATTGTTGCATGCTACTGTATCTCCAATTCCAATCATCATAAAGTCCGCCCCCAACATAATGTTTGTTTCTTATACATTATAGTAGTACGTCTGCTTTTTTTTTGAAAGTATAACGCTAGTCATGAAATGAATTTCTCAAAATTTCATCAAAAAAAAGCGCTAAACCTTGTCAAAACAAGATCTAGCGCTCCAATTCACATTATATTAATGCTTATTTGTTTTTTAAGTTGTAGAAAGCTTGTAAGCCTTTGTACTCAGCAACTTCACCTAATTGGTCTTCGATACGTAATAATTGGTTGTATTTTGCAATACGGTCAGTACGTGATAAAGAACCAGTTTTGATTTGGCCAGCGTTTGTTGCAACAGCGATATCAGAGATTGTAGAATCTTCTGTTTCACCAGAACGGTGAGATACTACTGCAGTGTATCCAGCTTCTTTAGCCATTTCGATTGCTTCAAACGTTTCAGTTAATGTACCGATTTGGTTCACTTTGATTAAGATTGAGTTCCCAATTCCTTGAGCAATCCCTTTAGATAAGATTTCAGTGTTTGTAACGAATAAATCGTCACCCACTAATTGAACTTTGTCGCCTAAACGTTCAGTTAATAGTTTCCATCCATCCCAGTCATTTTCATCCATACCGTCTTCGATAGTGATGATTGGGTATTTGTTAACTAATTCTTCTAGGTAATCTACTTGCTCAGCAGCAGTACGTTTCGCACCAGTTTCACCTTCGAATTTAGCATAGTTGTATACGCCGTCTTCGTAGAATTCTGAAGATGCACAGTCAAATCCTAGGTATACATCTTTACCTGGTTCTAAACCAGCAGCTTTGATTGCAGCTAAGATTGTTTCTACGCCGTCTTCTGTTCCTTCAAAACGTGGAGCAAATCCACCTTCATCACCTACAGAAGTTTCTAAACCACGGTCGTGTAAGATTGCTTTTAATGCGTGGAATACTTCAGTACCCCAACGTAAAGCTTCTTTGAATGTTGGTGCACCAACTGGTAAGATCATGAACTCTTGGAATGCGATTGGAGCATCTGAGTGAGATCCACCATTGATGATGTTCATCATTGGAGTTGGTAATAATTTAGTGTTGAATCCGCCTAAGTAGTGGTATAAAGGCACTTCTAAGTAATCAGCAGCTGCACGAGCAACAGCGATAGAAACACCAAGAATAGCGTTTGCGCCTAATTTACCTTTGTTTGGAGTACCATCTAAAGCGATCATTGCTTTATCGATAGCCATTTGGTCACGTACATCATAACCAATGATAGCTTCAGCAATCACGTTGTTTACGTTATCTACTGCTTTTGTAACACCTTTTCCACCGTAACGAGCTTTGTCGCCGTCACGTAATTCAACTGCTTCGTGCTCACCAGTTGAAGCTCCTGAAGGAACCATTCCGCGTCCAAAAGCGCCTGATTCAGTGTATACTTCTACTTCGATTGTTGGGTTACCGCGTGAGTCTAAGACTTCGCGTGCGTAAACATCAGTAATAATTGACATGTTTTGTCTCTCCTTTGAGTTGTGTAATTAATAAGGGGATTCCCTTTAATACTCTTCTATTGTAATGAACTTTTGCTCATACTGCAAATAAAAACTGAAAATGAAAGCGAATTATTTCACTGCATCTAATAATGCTAAGAAAGAATCAGCTTGTAAGCTTGCGCCACCGACTAATGCACCGTCAACGTTTTCTTTTGCCATGTATTCCGCAATGTTTTCAGGTTTTACAGAACCGCCGTATTGGATACGTACCGCTTCAGAAACTTCTTTACCATATAATTTTTCAACAGTTTGACGCACAACGCCACAGATTGTATCTGCAATTGTTGCGTCTGCTGATTTACCAGTTCCGATTGCCCAGATTGGTTCGTAAGCGATCACCATTGCGCTAACTTGTTCAGCTGTTAAGCCTTCTAAACCAGCAGTGATTTGCGTTTCGATCCATTCTGCTGTTTGGTTTGCTTCATACGTTTCTAAAGACTCACCACAGCAAAGGATTGGTGTCATGTTGTTTGCAAAAATCGCTTTTGCTTTTTTGTTGATTTCTTGATCTGTTTCGTGGAAATACTCACGACGTTCAGAATGTCCGATAATCACATAATCTACGCCTAGGTCAGCAAGAGCTGCAGGTGAAGTTTCACCAGTGAATGCTCCTTCGTTTTCCCAGTAGCAGTTTTGAGCTGCAATTTTTAATTCTGTTCCTTTAGCTTCAGTCACTAAAGTTTCTAAGAATAATGCAGGTGCTCCGATTACAGAATCCACTGCATCGTTTGATGGAATGGCATTTTTTACCGCTTCAGCAAAAGCTTTTGCTTCAGAAGCTGTTTTGTTCATTTTCCAGTTTCCGGCAATGATTGGTTTACGCATAGATAACTCTCCTTTAATGATCTCGACTTATTTGTCGTTGATTGCTGCTAATCCTGGTAATGTTTTTCCTTCAAGCAATTCTAAACTTGCTCCACCACCTGTAGAGATGTGAGTAAATTTATCTGCAAAACCTAATTGTTCCGCAGCTGCTGCAGAATCACCACCACCGATGATTGTTGTTGCGTCTTTTAATTCCGCAATTGCTTTACATACGCCGATCGTACCTTCAGCAAATTTAGATAATTCAAATACTCCCATTGGTCCGTTCCAGATTACTGTTTTCGCACCTTGTAATTCTTCAGTAAATAATTTCACTGTTTTTGGTCCGATATCTAATCCTTCAAGGTTAGCAGGGATATTTTTTTCGTGAATTTCAATGTGTGCATCATTTGAAAAGTCATCGGCACATACTGTATCGACTGGTAAGATGATTTTTCCATTTGCTTTTTCTAATAAAGATTTCGCAAGATCCACTTTGTCTAATTCACAAATAGACATTCCAACTTCGTATCCTAAAGCTTTGTAGAATGTATACGTCATTCCACCACCGATTAAAATTTTATCTGCAGTGTCAATTAAGTTTTCGATTACGCCAATTTTATCAGAAACTTTCGCTCCACCTAAAATCGCAACCATTGGATGTTCTGGATGTTCCACAACGCCACCAACAAAATTGATTTCTTTTTCCATTACGAAACCTGCAGCAGTTGGAATACCTGTAGAAGCAATTCCGACGTTTGATGCGTGCGCACGGTGAGCAGTACCGAATGCATCGTTGACAAATACATCACCTAAAGAAGCCCAATATTTTCCTAATTCAGGATCATTTTTGCTTTCTTTTTTGCCATCGATATCTTCAAAGCGAGTGTTTTCAAATAATAACACATCGCCGTCTTTTAAATCATTGATCGCTGCTTCTAATTTTTCACCGCGAGTTTGATCTACAAAAGTAACATCTTTGCCTAATAATTCAGATAAACGAGTCGCCACTGGAGCTAAAGATTTACCTTCTTTATCTTCTTCAGTTTTTACGCGTCCTAAATGAGAGAATAAAATCGCTTTTCCACCATGATCAATCACATATTGGATTGTTGGTAATGCTGCTTTGATACGAGTATCGTCAGTGATTTGACCGTCTTTTAACGGCACGTTGAAGTCAACACGTACTAAAACCTTTTTATCTTTCAACTCTAAATCTTGAACTGTCATTTTTGCCATTGAAATTGCCTCCTAGCGCATAATAGTTAACGGATAAATTCCTAAAAAAAAGCGGAGAAGCGCGTCGCTTCCCCGCTTATAACTTGCAAATTAGAATCTACTAAGAAGTGAATCTTATAAATTAGCGAAGTATTCTAAAGTACGTACTAATTGTGCAGTGTATGACATTTCGTTATCGTACCAAGCAACAGTTTTCACTAATTGTTGATCACCAACAGTCATTACACGAGTTTGAGTTGCATCAAATAATGAACCATAAGTAATACCTACGATATCAGAAGATACGATTTCATCAGTTGTGTAACCAAAAGATTCAGTCGCAGCTTTTTCCATAGCAGCATTTACTTCGTCAACTGTAACTTTTTTGTCAAGTACAGTAACTAATTCAGTTAATGAACCAGTCGCAACTGGTACACGTTGAGCAGCTCCATCTAATTTTCCGTTCAATTCTGGGATTACTAAGCCGATTGCTTTAGCAGCACCAGTTGAGTTAGGAACGATGTTTGCAGCAGCAGCGCGTGCACGACGGAAGTCACCTTTAGGATGAGGTCCATCAAGAGTCATTTGGTCACCTGTGTAAGCATGGATAGTTGTCATTAATCCTTCAACAACACCAAAATCGTCGTTTAACGCTTTAGCCATAGGTGCTAAACAGTTAGTTGTACAAGAAGCACCAGAGATAACTGTTTCTTTACCTGTTAAAGTTTCGTGGTTTACGTTGTAAACGATTGTTGGTACATCGTCTCCACCAGGAGCAGAGATAACAACACGTTTTGCACCAGCTTTTAAGTGTAATTCAGCTTTTTCTTTAGAAGTAAAGAAACCAGTACATTCTAAAACGATGTCTACACCTAGTTCGCCCCAAGGTAATTCTTCAGGGTTGCGGTTAGCTAAGATTTTTACTTCTTTTCCGTTTACGTTGAAAGAATCTTCGTGAACTTCAACTGTTCCGTTGAAACGTCCTTGAGTTGTATCGTATTTTAACAAGTGAGCTAACATTTTAGCATCTGTTAAGTCATTGATTGCAACTACTTCGATTCCTGAAACCTCTTGGATACGACGGAATGCTAAGCGTCCGATACGTCCAAATCCATTAATACCTACTTTAACTGTCATTTAAGATTTCCTCCTTATGAAAATCATAAAAAATTTATTTTAAAGGGTTACCCCTTTTAAAATCTCATTTGCCGCAGCCTCATCAGTAATGAGCCACGTTTGCTTTGGTGCATTTTTCATGTACGCATGAATGGCTTTTGCTTTATCTTTACCACCTGCGATCGCAAATACGTAAGGAATATTTTGAATGTCTTTTAACTGCAATCCAATTCTAGGAATCTTATGAATAATTTCGCCTTTTTCATTAAAAAAGTAACCAAATGATTCTGCGACTGCATTATGTTGTTTGAGCATCAAAATTTCACTTTCAGACATTTTTCTTCGTGCCGCCATGTGAAGGGCACGTCCAATTCCATGAATGACGCAATTTGCTTGATTGATCAGATTCAACACTTCTTTAATAGAAGGTTCTTGCAACAAGGTTTCATACGCTAATGAACTCAACTGTTCTGGGACAAATAACGACCGGTATTCTCCTTGCGAACGAATCGCCATTACTGCACTCACTGAGTTGGCTTGAACATTAACTGTTTCACCAATCCCGCCTCGTGCTGGTACGAAAATATTATGTCGTTTTTCAGTTTCCAATTTGCCTATTTCTTCGGCAACAGTAGCCATTGTTGTACCACCCATTACAGCGATGATATTTTGACCGTCTGGCAATCGAGTCAGCAAACTTTCATTTACCATCTCACCAAATGAACTGATCACTTTAGTTTGTTGATTTGAGTCTCCTTTGGCAATCAAACATTTCTCAATTCCTAGATACTTCGCTAGCTGTAATTCAACTTGCTTCGTTTCAAATAATTGATCCATGATCGTTCCCATTTCAAGATAAACCAAATCCCCTTTGTTTGTCAACATCATGCCACTTTTTGAACTTTCGACTAAACCAATCTGCTTTAAAAAATCGGTCTCTGTTCTAAGCACACGCTCTGTCAAACCAAGTTGGTCTGATAAATTTCTTCTTCCTACAGGTTGCATCCAATAAATCTGTTGAAGAATACGATACCGTTCTTGCAGTACGGTCAAAATATCAGGAATAATCCCCTCTAACAATTTTAATTCGTCTTGCATTTTTCTCGATCCTTCCATTGGACGTTTAATGTCCAACATAGACTTATTACGACCCATTAAGGTTAAAAAAAATATCAATGTAAGAATTTCAATGCTTCCTACAAAAAATATGATAGCACGATTTTTCTCCTCGTGCAACTTAAAACTCCCTTTCGAAGCGAAAAAAAACAGCGTGTACCCTAAAAAGGTAGCACACGCTTTAAGAAAAACGTTTTCGCTGTTTTGAAGTCGGAATCGCTAGTGCTTCACGATATTTCGTGACGGTTCGTCTTGAGATTGTAAAGCCAACTTTACTTAATAAATCTGCTAATTTCTGGTCAGATAATGGTTTGGTCTTGTCTTCATGAGTAATCATCTGTTTCAAATGTTCTTTTACTTGAGTTGTTGCAATCTCTTCTCCAGAGGCAGTCAAGACTCTGGTGGTGAAAAAATGTTTTAATTCATAGGTACCAAATGGAGTCGCTATGTATTTTTTGTTAACCGCTCGACTAATAGTCGATTCATGCAACTCTAAGACTTCTGCAACTTCACGCATAGTTAAAGGATTTAAAGGATGAGCATCTTTTAAAAAGAAATCAGCTTGGCGTTGGATGATCAACTCACCGATTCGTAAAATCGTTTGTTCCCGATGGTCTAATGTTTGCTTTAGCCAATCAAAGGTCTGGCGACTTTGTTTTAAAAATTGTGAAATTTCTTGGTTGTTCACCTGATTCAATTCTTCATAATAAGCCTGATTGAACTTTAAAGGAGGTTGCATCGAACGCAAGCTAGAAAGCGTCAATTCATTATTCTCAATTGTCACTTCTAGATCTGGAATGATCATCAGTCCTTCTTCACGTTCAAAAGCTGCACCAGGTTTTGGCGTTAATGTTTGAACATAATCAAAAACTTGTTGAATCTCTGTGATGTCGCAAGGTATTGTTGCCGCGATTTCCTCCCACTTTCGTTCAACAAAGGACATAAAATAAGTTTCTAAAATCAAGTAAGCTAGATTAGGTGCTTGACGATCTCTTTCTGTTTGCAGCATGAGACATTCTTGCAAATTTTGAGCACCGACCCCTGGTGGATCTAATTGTTGTAAAAGTGTCAATGCATCTAGCCATTCTACATAGGATTCTTGATGCTCTGTAGCGATTTGTGATAAAGAGGTAACCAACCAACCATTCGAATCGATATATTCTAATAATCGCAAGATACGTTTTCTTATTGGTGTATCACGGTAATTCAAATGGACTTGTCCTACTAAGAAATCAAACAAAGATTGTTTTGTATCTTGTAACTGACCGAAATTGACTTCATATGTATTAGCCGTGTGCGTTTGACTTAATCCTGAAAAATACCGATCGTTTAAAGCAATCAATGGGTTTTCTAGCGTTTTTTGGTTGATAAATTCAAACAATTCTTCGCTTGAATAATTCAATATTTGCAACGATTGTTGTAACTGTTGTGTAAGGGCTAACTTTTGGGTTTGTTTTTGTTGCTGTGATAACTGTTGCTCAAATTTCATCTAACTCCCCCTTGTTTTTTTAAAAATTTCCGGTATACTTAATGAGTATTTGCATCCTTAGTGTAGTGGATATCACGCAAGATTCCGGTTCTTGAGACAGGGGTTCGATTCCCTTAGGATGCGTTGGCATGTTCAAAATGAACATGCTTTTTTTGTTGGCTAAATTAAAGCGCCACCATCTCTTGTTGTAGTATAGCATATCTAATCAAAAATATTCTGTACAAAAATAGATTAAATAAAACGTGCATGAAATCCTAAGATCTCATGCACGTTTTATTATTCTTCGTTCTCTTCGTATTCATCATCGAATTCGTCTTCTTCGTCATCATCGATAATCGTTAAGTCTTCTTCAATATTTTCTGGAACAACTTCTTCATCATCAGAGTTATCTGCGCCAATTTCTTGTAAGTCAGAATTGTATGCTGAGATTTCTTCATCATCTTCATCTTCATCTTCAAATAAATCGTCATCGTCTTCATCTTCAGATAGATCAGTATCTTCTGGATCATCATCGTTGTAGTCAATTGCATCTTCATCATCATTGATAAAGGCATTTACTTTTTTACGTTTACGTTTTCTTGGTGTATCTTCATCATCTTCATCTAAGCCATGATTGATCTCTTCATCGATTGAGTCGATTGCATACCAAGAGCGTAATCCCCAACGATTATCACCTAATGAAATAAAACTTCCATCAATATTCAAATCCGTATAAAATTGAGCCAAAGCATCACGAATTTCACCATCAGATTTTCCAAGGTAGGTTTGGATTTGATTGACTAAATCAGAAAAATCCATCACATCTCCACGTTGTTCTAAAATCGCATGCGCCACTTCAATCATGGACAATTCGCTTCTATCCAGGCCTTCAAATACATTAATTTCCAATCGGGACACGTCCTTTCACAGTCTACTCCTAATCATACAAAAATGTCGCCGAAAAAGCAATTTTTTCTTTCAAATTCTTAAAATTTATGCTGTGAAAGATAACTTCATCTGATACTCGCCGGCTTTTTGATCTGCTAAATATAAATCATATGTCAACGCAATCTCACCTGCATTCGGACGATCTTTTAGGCTAACGTGCATATCGTGCGTAAAAGTACTAAAAAACATCATGCCATAAGGAGTTTTATAATGGCTTTCGACAGTTTGTTTATACTCGAATTTCAATCTTAAACGCATCTCACTTGCTCGTATTAGTTGTAAGCTACCATCTGGTAATAATTTGATCGTCACCGGAATTTGCCCTTCTTCGGTCTCTTCTTTATACCGAATGTATAGTGTATCTCCAATTTTAACAAGTTGTCCTGTCAAATCAAATACAAAATTTTGTGTCTCGCCTTCTTGTTGCACAATCGTTTCTAAATGGATCGCGATTGCTTGCCCTTGTTTTTCTGCCACACTTTGACCTCCTTGTGTTTTCTGTTCACATTTTCAACGGTTTTACTCGATTTGTCAACGATTCTTCATTTTAATGGGAAGTTTTCGCAAAAAAAAGCATGAAATCGTTTATAATATAATTAGGAAATTAGAGAAAGGATTTTTTTATGACTGTTTTTTTATTCGATCAGTTGCAACTTACTGATCAAGAAGCATTATTGCCATTTGTGTTTACCGATTGTTTATTAGACACTTTACCAGCTGATGAACAAGTTTTACACTTTTGGCAACTTCAACAATCTTTCATTTTAGGAATGAAAGACACTAAAGTTCCAGAACTTCTAAGTGGCTTAGCTCAATTACGAATGCAAAAATTCACACCGATCGTACGCAATTCAGGCGGTCTAGGTGTAGTGGCTGATCAAGGCGTGCTCAATCTATCTTATATTTTCAAAAAAAATGAAACTGTCCAATCGATCGATGATGCCTACGCACACTGCATGGCCTTCATCCAACAGGCTTTTCCTGAACTTAACATTGAAGCCTATGAAATTACCCAATCATACTGTCCCGGAACTTTCGATCTGAGTGTCAAAGGCAAAAAAATTGCCGGGATGGCCCAAAGAAGAATCAAAGACAATATTGCGGTAATGGTGTATCTTAGTGTCAATGGTGATCAATTTGCGCGCGGGGCGATAGCTAAAGCCTTCTATACTGCTGCGAACATTATACCCGATTCTGGCTATCCGGATATTGAACCGACATGCATGACCACCTTAGCGTCGGTATTAGGGTATGAGATCAGTATCGCTGAAACCAAGGAACGATTGATGAATGCTTTTCAAGCAACTGATGATCCTAAAGTTCAACACGCGCTAAACGAAACATTGCAAAAAAACCCTTTATTTACAAAACGCTTGGCGAATATGATCGAACGAAACGAACAAATAAAGGAGGAATAAGTTTGGCCTATAAACAACAACTGCTCCCAATGGAAAAAGTCTTTCGTGATCCGGTACACAGTTATATTCATGTACAACATCAAGTCATTTTAGATCTGATCAATTCAAGAGAAGTGCAGCGGCTACGTCGAATCCATCAATTGGGAACTGCTTCATTTACCTTTCACGGTGCCGAACACACTCGCTTTTCTCATTCATTAGGCGTCTACGAAATCGCGCGTAATATTTGTGATCTTTTTGAACGAAACTACTCTATCGAAAAAATCGGTCCATCCGGTTGGGACGATCGAGAACGCTTAGTGACGCTTTGCGCAGCCTTATTGCACGATATCGGTCATGGTGCTTATTCTCACACGTTTGAATATTTATTTCAAACCGATCACGAGGTGCAAACTGTAGCGATCTTGACTTCTCCAGAAACTGAAGTCTATCAAATTTTAAATCGCGTTGAAGCAGGATTTCCAGAAAAAGTCGCTAGCGTCATTACGAAAGAATATCCTAATCCTCAAGTAGTCCAAATGATTTCTAGTCAAATCGATGCCGATCGTATGGATTATTTGTTACGTGATGCCTATTATACTGGAACAGAATATGGAACATTTGATCTAAAGCGTATCTTACGTGTGATTCGTCCATATGAGCACGGAATCAGTTTTTCAATGAATGGCATGCATGCCGTTGAAGATTATATCGTCAGTCGCTATCAGATGTATGTCCAAGTGTACTTCCACCCAACGTCTCGCGGTATGGAAGTTGGGTTATCCCATTTATTAGCACGTGCAAAAGAACTATTCTCTACTGAAATCGCCTATTTTGAACGAAGTGCTCCACTTTTAGTTCCATTTTTAAACGAAACGTATCAGTTAGAAGACTATTTGAAACTAGATGATGGCGTATTAAACACTTATTTTATCCATTGGTTAGAAAGCCGCGATCCTATTTTAAGTGATTTAGCTCGTCGTTTTTTAAATCGTAAACCTTTAAAATCAGTCACTTTTTCACCAGAGACTGATCAAACACGAATCACTAGTTTAGTCGAAGCAGTAGAAAAAGTCGGGTTTAACGCGACTTACTATACAGCAATCAATTCAAGTTTTGATTTGCCTTATGATCTTTACCGACCGAATGCAAAAAATTCACGTACACAAATCGAGCTACAAGAAAAAGATGGAACACTAATCGAGTTATCCCATGTCAGTGCGCTAGTGGCAGCACTGGCAGGACAATCACAAGGAGATCATCGCTTTTATTTTCCTCGTGAGATGACTCATGAAGATCATTCAACTTCTTATGATCTCTTTTATGAAACGTATTTGCAATTTCGTGCACATATTGTCAACGGTGCACTTATTTAGAAAGGATGAGACTATGTCAATCAAATTAATCGCCATTGATATCGATGGTACTTTATTAAACGATCAACACCAAGTAACTGAGGAAGTAAAAGCAGCACTCAATGACGCCCAAGCAAGAGGCATTAAAATCGTTTTGTGTACAGGTCGTCCAATCATCGGTGTATTGCCTTTAGTTGAAGAATTAGGGTTAGACAAAGAAGATGATTTTGTGATCAGTTACAACGGTTCGATCATTCAAAATGCACACACCAAAGAAAAAATTTCGTTACATGGTTTAACTCACGAAGATTTTCTGGATATCGAAATGACCGCAAGACGACTAGATGTTCATCTGCATACTGAAACAGAAGAGCATATCTATACAGCAAACCGGGATATCAGTCCTTATACTGTTCACGAAGCATACTTGGTGCAAATGCCGATTCGCTATCGTACGCCTGAAGAAATGACTCCTGATCTATCGATTATCAAAATGATGATGATCGATGATCCCAAAAAACTGGCACAAGTCGAACAAAACCTACCTGCATTTATGCATGAGCGCTTTACAGTAGTGAAAAGCACTCCTTTCTTTTTAGAAATCTTAAATAAAAAAGTTAATAAAGGAGCCGCTGTCCATCAGCTAGCGACTCACTTGCATTTAACTAGTGAAGAAGTTATGGCAATCGGCGATAATGAAAATGATTTAGAGATGATCAAATATGCTGGAACTGGTGTTGCTATGGGAAATGCTACTGAAAATGTTAAAAACCATGCAACCGTAGTCACAAAGACGAACAATGAACACGGTGTAGCCCATGCCATTTATACGTATGCTATCTAAAAAGAGGCTGTGACAGATTTCTGTCACAGCCTCTTTTTTATGATTTCATCCACTTTTGAACAGCCCAGCGATGACTTCCACGTTTCAATAACAACATTGCCTCTTCGGGTGTTGTCCACAAAAGATTATTTGTCGTTTCTGTAGGTTCAGCGACTTTTTCAAATGCATCTACAACATAGAAATAACCTGGATGTTCATAGTACGTATCGCGATGACTAGAGTAAAAGTACTCGATCGCTTCACCAAGATATTCTCCGATTTCGACTTCAAATCCGACTTCTTCTAACATTTCTCTTGCAATCGTTTCGTGATGCGTTTCATTTTGTTCAATTTCTCCACCAGGTAAAAAATAAGCCCCATTTGGTGCCTGAACCAAAATGATTTCTTGTTTTGTTTCTCGCGAAATGACAACATATGCCCCTTTACGTTCTTTGTATACTTTATCTTCTTCTTTTTTTCCAAACACAGGTTGTTTATTCATTCACATTCGCTCCTTTTAAAAGAAGTGTAGCGTGATTTTTCTTTTGACACAAGTCTAAACTAAACAAAGTAATGTATGATTTTTATATGTTATGTTATTATGTATTTATCAATGAAAAGAATGGAGGGATCTTTTTATGAAAATGGCACATACTTGTGTACGCGTAAAAGATTTAGAAGCATCATTAGCATTTTATACGGAAGCTTTCGGCTTTGAAGAAAGCCGTCGTCGTGATTTTCCAGATGCAAAATTCACGTTAGTTTACTTGACTTTACCTGGTGATGACTATGAGTTGGAATTAACCTATAATTATGATCATGAAGCTTATGATTTAGGAAATGGCTATGGTCATATTGCTATCGCTACTGAAGATGTTGCAGCTTTACATGACAAACACAAAGCAGCAGGATTTAATGTAACTGATCTTAAAGGATTACCAGGAACACCCCCATCTTACTATTTTGTAGTAGATCCAGATGGCTATAAAATCGAAGTTGTTCGTACAAAATAACCAACATATCGAGTTGACGCTAAAAAGCGTCAACTTTTTTTAAGGAGTCTTTATGATACGTAAAATCGGAATTGCTGGAAATGAGCGTAAAGCCATCAATCCAGAAGATCAAAATGAATATACTTTTTCTTATACCCCAAAAGAATTTGTCGAAGGTGTCACTAATGCAGGTGGTCTACCTATTATCTTACCTTTAGGAAAACCTGAACAAGCAAAAGCCTATATCGAATTAATCGATGTGCTCCTCCTTGCTGGTGGCCAAGATGTCGATCCAAGTTTATATAATCAGGAACCACACGAAAAACTTGGCGAGCTATTTAAAGAACGTGATGCGTTTGAACTTGCCTTGATCAAAGAAGCTGTTCGTCAAAAAAAACCGATCGCTGGTGTTTGTCGTGGGATGCAATTGTTAAATATCGCATTTGGCGGAACCATGATTCAAGATCTATCACTTGAACCTACTTTGACGTTAGCACATGTGCAATCACCTGTTCCATTGAGTGAAACGACACATGATATCACAATTGAACCAAATAGCTATTTAGCAGAGTTTTTACCAAAAACAGTTGCAGTGAACTCTTATCATCATCAGGCTATAAGTCAAATCGCACCCGATTTTAAAGTAACTGCGCGTGCCACAGATGGTGCGGTAGAAGCAATTGAAGGTGTGATCGAAGACTCTTGTATTTTAGGAGTACAATGGCATCCTGAACAAGGTTTTAAAACCAGTCCAACAGATCAACAGTTTTTTACCTATCTAGTAGAAACATTCAAATAAAAAATACACCACAGATTATTCCTGTGGTGTATTTTTGTGCAATGCTTGATACGTATTTTCTGCTACTTTACGAGGTAGTCCTTTAGCTTGTAATTCTTCAATTGTTGCTGCTTCGATTTTCTTCAGTGATTTAAATTCTTTCAATAACTCTTGCTTACGTTTTGGACCTAAGCCACTGATTCCATCTAGTTTTGACGCAAAGCTATTTTTACTGCGCAACTGACGATGAAACGTAATCGCAAAACGATGGACTTCATCTTGAATCCGCTGCAATAAAAAGAACTCCGCAGAATTTCGCGCCAAATCAATCGTATCTAAGTTTGGACCAAATAATAATTCACTGGTTTTATGTTGATCGTTTTTAGCTAATCCTGCAATTGGAATATCGATTCCTAATTGATTTTCCAAAACATCACGTGCCACATCGACTTGCCCTTTCCCTCCATCGATGATGATCAGATCTGGAAATGGCAATTGGTCTTTGATAACACGAGAATAACGACGATAGATCACTTCACGCATCGATGCATAATCATCGGGACCTTTCACTGTTTTGATCTTATATTTACGGTATTCTTTTTTTAATGGCTTCCCATCTACAAATACGACCATTGCGGAAACTGGGTCAGTTCCCATAATATTTGAGTTATCAAATGCCTCAATCCGAATCGGTGTGGGAATATTCATTGCTTGACCTAATTTTTCGATTGCTCCGATCGTACGTTCATTTTTACGTTGGATCAGCTCGAATTTTTCAGTTAACGAAACCCGTGCATTTTTATTGGCTAGTTCGACTAATTTTTTCTTTTCACCACGCTTAGGCTGTGTAATTCGTGTTTCAACGATCGCTTCGACACTCATTTGATCGATCGTATCTGGAATCAGTACTTCACGTGGAATAAAATGGTGATTTTCTTGATAAAATTGACCGATGAACGTCAAAAAATCTTCTTCTGCTTCATTATAAAATGGAAACATCGAAACATCTCGTTCAATAACTTTTCCTTGGCGCACGAAAAAGACCTGTACACACATCCAACCATTTTCAATCGCATATCCAAATACATCTCGATCCAATAGATCCGTTTGCGTCATTTTTTGTTTGGTCATAATCGTATCGATCGCTTGGATTTGATCACGGTATTCACCCGCTTGTTCAAATTCCATTTTTTCTGCCGCTTGGTGCATTTTCTGTTCCAATTCTTTTTGGATCGAAGTGTGTCCTCCATTTAAAAATCTTCTGATTTCTGCGGTCATTTGCGTATAAGTATCTTTAGGGACATCAAAAACACAAGGTGCCAAACATTGACCCATATGGTAATACAAGCAAACTTCTTTTGGTAACACTTTACATTTTCGCAATGGAAATAAACGATCCAATAGCTTTTTGGTCTCATTTGCAGCCCGTACATCAGGATATGGTCCAAAATAAGATGCTTTATCCTTCATTACTTTTCTGGTAATCAGTAGTCTTGGATAGCGTTCATTGGTCACTTTGATAAATGGATACGATTTATCATCTTTTAACATAATATTGTATTTTGGATCATTTTGTTGAATCAGATTAATTTCTAATACCAATGCTTCAATATCCGATTCGGTAATGATGTATTCAAAATCCTCGATTTCACTTACCAATCGTTCCGTTTTCGTATTATGGCTTCCCGTAAAATAAGAACGGACTCGATTTTTTAAGATTTTGGCTTTTCCAACATAAATAATCGTTCCATTTTTATCTTTCATCAAATAACATCCAGGTTGATCGGGAAGCAAGGCGAGTTTATGTTGAATCCGTTCGTTCATCGACTTCTTCCTTTCCAAATTCGACAAAAAAAGATACCGATTGATTCATCAGTATCTTTTATGCTTATTGATGTGCTGCAATGACTGCTTCTAATTGATCTTTAGTGTGAACACCAACAAGTTTTTCAACGACTTGACCGTCTTTTTTAAATAGGAGTGTTGGAATACTCATGATCCCAAATGATGATGGTGTTTCTGGATTTTCATCTACATCCATCTTCACGATTTTTAGTGTATCTTCATCGTATTCAGCTGATAATTGATCCAAAATCGGTGCTTGCATACGGCAAGGACCACACCAAGTTGCCCAAAAATCAATCAAAACTAATCCTTTATCTGTTTCTTGTGCAAATGTTGCATCTGTAATATTGTTTGCCATGTAAATTACCCCCATCAAGTTTATATACCTATTATAACACCGCTTTTTTTTTTCTAACACTAACTTGCTTAGTGTTATTTGAAGATGACGATGGTTGCGCCATTTCCACCTTGATTATTTGGCGCAAAGCCAAAACTTTTTACACTACGATGATTTTGTAAATAATTTACGATTCCTTGGCGTAATGCTCCTGTTCCTTTACCGTGAACGATCTTCACTTGCGGATAATTAGCTAAGATAGCCGCATCAAGATACTGATCGACTTCATTTAAAGCTTCTTCATAGCGTTTTCCTCTTAAGTCGAGTTGAGGTGAAACGTGTGCTTGTTGACTATTTTGTACCGTATGAACAGTGCGTGGTTTCGCACTTTTTTCTTGTTGCAAGACTTCGATATCTTCTTCATCGATCGTCATCTTCAAGATTCCCATTTGCACTTGCCATTGACCTTTGCCTAACGACTTGATCAATTCACCGCGTTGTCCATAAGACGTTACTTTGACTTCATCGCCTACTTTTAATGTTTTAGCAGCTTTTGCTTTTTTTAATACTTTATTTTTCTGCAACACTTCGGCATGTTGCAATTGATTCATCTGCGTTTTCGCATCGATCAATTGATGTTCTTTGATAACTTGATTTTTCCCTTCTAGTTGCATCTTGCGCAACTGACGGATCAGTTTGTCCGATTCTTCTTGAGCTTCTTTTACGATTCGATTGGCTTCTTTTTTCGCTTCTTCAATTTGAGCGTCACGTTCTGCATAAAAATAAGCTGTAGCATCATCCAGTTCTTTTTTCAAACGATTTGCTTCTTTAACCTCATCACGCAATTGAATATACTCGATTTCCGCCATTTTGCGTCGTTCTTCTAGATCAGCAATCATCTCATTTAGATCTTGACTCTCTCCATCTAAGATTTGATGGGCTTGGTCAATAATCTCATTTGGCAACCCTAAGCGTTTTGAAATCTCAAACGCGTTACTTCGACCAGGTACGCCGATCAATAAACGATACGTCGGACTGAGTGTATCGACGTCAAATTCCATCGACGCATTGATTGTTTGCGCACGATTATAGCCGTAAACTTTTAATTCTGGATAGTGTGTCGTCGCCATTACATATGCATTTTTTGCACCAATCGCATCCAAAATCGAAATCGCTAAAGCTGCTCCTTCTTGAGGATCGGTTCCTGCTCCCAATTCATCAAATAATACTAAGCTGTGTTCATCTACTTGATCAATGATGGATACGATATTGGTCATATGTGAAGAAAACGTCGACAAGCTTTGTTCGATCGACTGCTCATCACCGATATCTGCAAAAATCTGTTCAAAAATCCCCATTTGACTTTCAGCAGCTACAGGTAGTGCTAAACCAGATTGTCCCATCAGTTGCAATAATCCCAATGTTTTTAGTGTGATCGTTTTCCCACCGGTATTTGGCCCTGTGATCACGACAGCTTGATAGTCTTTACCAATCAAAATATCATTAGGTACGACTTGGGTTTGGTCGATCAAAGGATGACGTGCACTTAAAAATGCGACTTCGTTTGCTTGACTGATCGTTGGAATAGTCGCTTTCAATTGTTTTGCGTACTGCGCTTTAGCATTCATAAAATCAAATTGACCTAATACGTAAGCATTGTGATGGATCTCTTTTTGATACGGAACCAATTCTGCAGATAATTCCGCAAGAATCCGTAAGATTTCATTTTTCTCAGCCAACTGCGCTTGTCGTAATTTATTGTTTAGTGAGACGATTTGTTTTGGTTCCACAAATAGCGTTTGACCAGAAGCACTTTGATCATGAACGACTCCACCAAAAACACCTCGGTACTCTTGTTTGACTGGAATCACGTAACGTTCATTTCGAATCGTCACGATCGCATCACTTAGATATTTTGTATTATTTCCACGGATCAAGCCATCTAAAGTCTCACGAATCACTTTTTCATTGCGGCGAATCGTTTGTCTAATTTGGCGTAATTCTTCCGAGGCATCATCGGTCACACGTCCATCATCTTCAATGGCTATTTTGAGGCGCTTGGTTAATTCAGGTAATACGACCAGTTCATGATGAAACGCATATGCTCGTTCTAATTCGATCTCTAATTCCATCAGTTCTTCGAAAAAGCGCGTCACTTCACTAGTCGTACTTAACACACGTGTCACTTGAGCTAGTTCTACACCATTTAGATCCGCACCAATTTGAATACGTTTTAAATGTGGATCAATATTTTCTAATTTGGGGATCGGGATCCCGCCACGTAAGCGTTGAAGCGTTAACGCGTCGCTAGTCTCTGCTAAGCGTTGGGCAATCTTTTTTTGATTAGTCAGCGGAAATAGCTTGGCTAATATTTTTTTTCCTTGATCTGTAACCAAGTAAGAAACTAACTGTTTTTTTACTTGATCAAATTCTAACACGTCTAATATACGTGAATTCATATGTTCACCTTCTATAGTTAAATTGCGATTATATAAAAAAGCAGTCGTTTATCAACGTCCTGCCTTTTCAATTGGTCCATTTTATATAATATTGGTAATCAATAATTGATAAAACCATTTCGAGAGTATCGGAGTATGTTTTACAATGCCATATCCTAGTTCACCTTTTGCAAACCATTGTTGGATAAACGCTAACGGTACAAATGAGAGAATGTATAATAAACCAAAGAATAAGACATAGATCATCAGTACGTTGAGTATGCCAGAGACGATCCAGTCATAGCGGTTTAATAATGTAAATTCGCGCAATTTCAAAAAGAAAATGGCAATAAATTTTGTAATCAGCCAACCGAAAAACAAAAGACCGAAAAAGGCGACGGCTGCATAGTAGGCGTGCCCCAGTTCAAATCCTTGTTCCATAGAATAAAAAGCAAACGATGAATCAGGAGTGACTGACATATACGGTACATACAGTTCAATATGTTTTCCAAGGTCCTTATATTTGCTTAAGGCAATCATAAAGGAAATACTAAAGCCTACTAAGTGAATCAGTTGTAACGCAACGCCTCGTCTAGCACCATTGTAAAATGAAAATAGACAAATTAATAAAAAAAGTACTCCTAACATCATTTATCCTTTCTATCATCCCTGAGAAGATTTTTCTTTGATTGAGCGTTTACGCTCTTCATTTAAAATGCTTTGTGCCTCTAAATGATTTTGAATGACGGGATCTTTTTTACCATTCTTTTCTAACACTTGACGTGCTTCTTGTTCGATCGCTTCGATTCGTTTTAAACGATTTTCTAGTTCCACTGCTTTAATAGCAGTCTGTTTTAACTCTTCTACTTGATTCGTTAGACGCAAGATTTTTTCTTGTTTAGTCAATTGATCGGATACCGCATTGATCGCCATCAAAATTGCCGCTTGCTCTTTATCTAATTGTGGCGATAAACGATGCAATTCGGTTAATTGTTCATTGACTATTGATGTAACTAAATCCATGTGTTTGGTACTTTGTGTCCCAATGATCGTATAGGATTGATGATCAATGACCGCTTTATAACGCTTTTTTTGAATCGCCATTTTGTTAACTTCCTCCTAAAGTACCCAAAAAAAGGATACCATTCTACAACTGTTATCTATTATAATAGATAAAGGAGTTTTTTTACAGTAATATTTCCTAATAATTAAGAAACGAGTGATCCTTTTGGAAACGATAGTCTTAAAATTAACCCCGTCTGAAATCACAGCTTTAATCGACTATTATCAGGCCAGCGAAACAACGACAAAAGCACAATATGTGACGTTTAGTGCAAAATACAATCACACCACCATCACAGTATATACTTCTAACAAAGTTATGTTTCAAGGCCAACATGCACAAATTGAAGCCAAACGTTGGAAGTCTGAACTACCTGAAAAAAAAGCCGAAAAAACCAATACCACATCCACTGCTACGCTTCCTAAAAATCTTGCGACGCTCCCATTGATCGGCAGTGATGAAGTTGGAAACGGAAGCTACTTTGGCCCCTTAGTCGTATGCGCAACTTTTGTTGGACCCGAACAGTTTGACACATTGAAACAATGGGGAGTAAAAGATTCTAAGCTATTAACGGATGCACAAATTTTAGCGCTCGCACCAAAATTAAAAGCATTTCTTTTGCACCAAGAACTTGTAGTATTACCAGAAAAATACAATCAAATCCAACCCAAATACAATGCTGTGCGAATGAAAGTCGCCTTGCATAACCAAGCGATCGCTTTATTAGAAAACAAAGTGCCCGAAGCTAAAGGAGTATTGATCGATCAATTTACTCCAGAAAAAACCTATCGTAAGTATCTTGCTTTAGAAAAAAAACAAGCTAATCTCCCATTGTATTTTTTAACAAAAGGTGAACAATATCACCTTGCTGTAGCCAGTGCTTCGATTATTTGCCGTGCGACATTTTTAACAACACTAGCAGAATTATCGACACAAGCAAACATTACTTTGCCTTCTGGTGCTGGAAAAGCATCAGATGATGTCGCAGCTAGGATTATAAAAACAAAAGGGATCGATGCACTCAGATATTTCGCTAAATTACATTTCGCAAATACACAAAAAGCCATACAGCAAGCACAAAACAAAAAGTAGAGAACGAATTCTCTACTTTTTGTTTGTTTCTAAATCAGTTTCACGAACAAGATAAACTGGGCGTCGTTTGACTTCTAAGTAGATTTTTCCAATATATTGTCCTAAAATCCCCATGAAAAATAATTGAATACCACCTAAAAATAAAATGATCGAGACCATTGAAGGCCATCCGGAAGTTGGGTCGCCAAAAATCAATGTACGAATGACAATTCCAATCATCATAACGATCGCGATAATACACGAAATCACACCACCGATTGCAGACAATTGCAATGGAAAATTCGAAAAATTAATGATTCCCTCAAATGAATAGCTTAACAATTGCCAAAATGACCATGAAGTACTCCCTGCCACTCGTTCTTGGTTCTCATAAGCTAAATACGTTGTTTTAAAGCCTACCCAGCTAAAAATTCCTTTTGAAAAACGATTGTATTCAGACATTTCTAAAATCGCATTGATCATTTGACGTGTCATCAAGCGAAAATCACGTGCACCATCGACCATTTCAGTCTGTGAGATCTTATTGATAATCTTATAAAAACTTTTAGCAAAAAAACTTCTCAATGCTGGTTCGCCTTCACGATCTGCTCGTCTAGTACCGACACAGTCGTAGCCTTCTGTTGTAATCAAACGATACATTTCTGGTAATAAAGATGGTGGATCTTGTAAGTCTGCATCCATCAATGTGACCAAATCGCCTGTTGAAGCTTGAAGACCTGCATAAATCGCAGCTTCTTTACCAAAATTACGTGAAAAATCGATATAGTGGACCCTAGCTGGATCAAGCTGATGTAATCTTTTCAATTCTTTTAATGTTTGATCAGAAGAACCATCATTTACAAAAATATATTCAGGTTCGATAGGCATCTGATTTACGACCTCTTCAACCGCTTCATAAAATAATGGCAAACTCTCTTGCTCATTATAACACGGAACTACAATTGATAATTTCATTCGTTGAATCCTTTCTCATTCATTTAATTTACTAAACTAGTGCTATCATATCATCTTTTCAAAGTTTCTAGTAGTTCCATTGTCTTACTTTTAGACAATTTTGACAGCTTTCTTAAAATATGGCATGCTTTTCATGAAAAAGGAGTGGACAATATGAAAAAAATCGCAATTATCGGTGGCGGAATCATCGGTGCGGTGACAGCTTATTATTTAACGAAAGCCAACTATGCAGTAGAAGTATACGATGAAGGTATCGGACAAGCGACAAAAGCTAGTGCCGGAATTATTGCGCCTTGGCTTTCAAAAAGACGCAACAAAAAATGGTATGCTTTAGCGAAAGATGGTGCTGCTTTTTATGCAAAATTCGTGCACGATTTAGCACTAGATGAAACGATCTATCATCAAACTGGGGCTTTATTGGTGCGCCCAAAAGACAAACTCGAATCACTCGCTGAACTTGCACAAACAAGGCGGAAAGAAGCGCCAGAAATCGGAGATATCACCTTACTTGATCCAACGCGCGTTTCAACTATTTTTCCGCTCCTAAATGCACAAGCGGCTTTAATGATCTCAGGTGGCGCCAAATTGAATGGGCACGCTCTATTGATTCATCTTTACCGTCAGATTGAAGCCAATGGTGGAAAGATCATTCAGAAAAAAGCTCACTTTAAAAAAAATACTACTGGCTATCAGGTGATGACCGATACAACGACGTCTACGGTCGAGTTGATTTGTTTAACTAGTGGACCTAGAGTCAAAGAATTATTAGCACCTTTAGAGTATCACGTAGATATTCGCCCGCAAAAAGGGCAATTGATCGTCTTTGAAACGGATTTAGCAACTAAACATCTTCCTGTAGCATTATTGGACGGTGAAGCGGATTTGATTCCTTTGGCAAATGGAAAAATCTTACTGGGGGCAACTCATGAAAATGATGCGAAGTACGATCTTACGCCAACGAGCGAGGCTTTTACAAACTTGACACAATCGATTGCTCGTTTTTTAAGCTCTCCTGAAGGTCTGTTTAACACCCCATATCGCTATCAAGTCGGCACACGTGCATACACATCAGATTTTGCACCATTTTTCGATCAGCTTCCTCATGAAGAAATCTTTGTGGCTAGTGGCCTTGGCTCTTCTGGTCTAACGACAGGACCATTGATCGGCTACTTACTGGCTCAAAAAATTCAAGGGCAATCACTTGATTTGACTCGATATCAAAAACCACTAGATACCTATATCACTAAAAGCTAGAAAATCCTTTTAGCCTATTCATAGAGTGTGACAGAAGTCGTTCCTTCTTAAATAAGCCGCATCATTACAGAAAATAGTTGAATCTATTATCTGTAATGATGCGGCTTATTTTTTTAGAGATGCCCACTTTTGTCACAATCTCATTTTAATAGGGAATATTTGCTTGTAGTAAAGTTCGATCTAGAATCAAAATTTTTCGTTCGACACTTTTGATAATGTGCTCTTGTCGTAACTTTTGCATCATTCGATTGACACTACTAGCAGAAGTGATCCCACAAAAACGTGCGATTTCCTCATTCGTCACTTCAAAATCAATTAATGTCCCTTCAGGAGTTTGAACACCAAATTGTTCGCACAACTCTTCTAACTCTGCACAAATCGCGCCAAATTTACCATTCATCAACATCTGTTGCATTTTTTTCATAGTATACATCAAATAGACCCGATAGTATTCTTTGACATATTGTTGTAGTGCTGGATCTTGATTGACATCACGCCAAAATTGTTCACGCTCAATCTTATACAACGTTGCCTCAGCTGATTCGACACGAATATTAAACGGTGCTTCCACTAAAGGTGAATACTCATCTTTAAATAAAGAAACGATTTCCATGTCATTGATGTATTTTAAATTAAACTCCCTACCCTCTTTTGAAATCATACTTGTTTTCACGATGCCTTCTTTTAAGATGTAGACATAGCGATCCTTGATCCCTTCGTAAGTAAGATAGTGTTTTTTCTTTTTTTGAACAAGTAAAAACTCATGTTGCTTCAAATAGTCTTCTAAAACTGCTTTTTTCACTCTTTTTCCCCCTAAAATCTTTACTGAGTGTTTTTGCTACTCCTAGTTAACAAGAGTTTGACTAAAAAAACAATACCATTTGTTACTATTTTTTGGTAGTGATCTTATTCAATAGATTCGATCATACACAAAATCGCATGTTTGTTTCTGAAAATTTCATTATAGTAAACACATTCCAAAATACAAACAAAGGATGGATGATGATGGAAGAAAGTAGTTCACGTTTATTTAATAAGGGATTTATGTTGATCACCCTAATTAATTTTATTGTCTTTTTGATTTACTACTGTTTTGTAGTAATTACGGCTCAATTTGCCAGCCAAGAATTAAATGCTTCAAGCGCACAAGCGGGATTGGCTACGGGGATCTTTATTATCGGGACACTAGTCGCGCGACTTTATATCGGAAAAACGCTCGAATTGACTGGTCGTAAATTGATTTTACGGCTAGGCGCTTTGCTTTATGTGCTTACCACGATTGGCTATTTATTCTCGTCAACTGTCTTGTTACTTGATGGGGTACGGTTTCTAAACGGATTTGCTTATGGTATGGTATCCACTGCTGCAAATGCGATCGTGACAAGCTATATTCCTGAGAGTAAACATGGTGAAGGCATCAATTATTATGGATTGAGTACAAGTTTAGCTGCTGCTGTTGGGCCGTTTATTGGAATGCTCTTACTGCCGCTTTTTGGTTTTCGTTTTATTATTTGGGTGGCCATTTTATTATCGCTTCTCACGTTGATTTTATGCTTTACCTTCCCCGTAAAAAATATCACGTTATCGCCAAAAGAAAAAGCTGCGCTCACTGGTTGGACTTGGGATCGGTTGATTGAAAAAAAAGTATTGTTTATCTCAACGATCGCCTTTTTTATAGGTTTAGCTTATTCTAGTGTCTTAACATTTTTATCTACTTATGCAACAGAATTGAATTTAATTTCTGCTAGTGCTTTTTTCTTTGTCGTATATGCGCTATCCGTAACGTTTACTCGTCCGATGACTGGCCGATTGTTTGATGCTAAAGGTGTCGATTCTGTGATGTATCCTAGTTTTATTTTCTTGACGCTAGGATTAGGTTTATTAGCTTTTACAACAACTAGTTGGATGCTTTTAGTGTCTGGTGCGTGTATTGGTTTGGGATATGGTACTTTTATGTCTAATGGTCAAGCTGTCTGTTTGAAATCAGTCGACTTATCAAAAATCGGAATCGCACTTTCTACTTACTTCATTGGACTTGATCTAGGTTTAGGCGTTGGCCCTTACATTTTAGGGATATTGCATTCGGTGTTGTCTTATCAAGGATTATATTTATTATGTGCCTTGATTCCCGTTATTATCGCTATCATTTATCGTTTGTTTTATCATCCTGTATTTCAAGAAAGAAAGGAAACTGTCTTATGAACCAAAATGAAGAAATGATGCTATTATTGACTACACTTACACATGAGATCCATGCATTACATGAAGAGATCCATCAAATCAGAACGATCAATGCAAATTTGCAAAAAGAGCACACCCTAGTCGATCACGAACTACGATCGATCAAATTGGCTATTTTAAATGATAATATTATGGGATAAAGCAATGGATATTCGTTGCTTTATCTAAAAGAAAGCGCTATAGTAATAAAAAAGAAGATTGGAGTGTTTTGCATGACAGATTATGAGAAAAAAGAAGATCACGTACTTGACCATATCGCAAATGCGGTATTGAAATTAGAAGATGAATTGACCAAATTGGATTCGTTAGAAGAAGACGATGCCAAGAAACACGAAATCAAAAAATGGTACACTGAAAAGAAAGCCTTACATGAAATCAAGAAAATTCTTCATGAAGCTGGAAAATACGACAAATATGAAGAAAAAGAATTGGAACATTTAGATAAATATTTAGATAAATTAGACTAAAAAAGACGGTGACAGAAGTAACCCTAAAAAATAAGCCACATCATCCCGGTAGTAGGTTCACCTATTTCGGTGAGGATGCGGCTTATTTTTTAGACCACTTTTTATTAGATTATATGACAGTTTGCTGTTATATCATTTTTTAACGAAACGTTTTTTTAGTGTCATCGTCAAAATAAATACAAATGCACTAAAACATAACACAGTCGACACAGCAAAAGTCACGTGCATGCCATTGACAAATGCACCTTTATCACTGGTCAAACTAGCAATCGGCTTGTTTGCAAAAGCATGGACAGCTAGTGTTAAAATCGTCGTAGACAATCCGACACCTAATACCATTCCTAGGTTTCTTGAAAGTGCATTTAATGCACCTGCGATTCCTAAGAACCGTTTTTCGACAGCATTCATAATAATCGTATTATTTGGAGCTTGAAATAATGAATTTCCAGTTGACGATAAAATAATAGATGGAATAATGACACTTAATGGACTAGTGACTTGCCAAAATAAATAGGTCACTTGGCCACAAGTCAATAATGCCAATCCAATAATCGTCAGCACACGTTTATTAAAACGATCTGCCAAATATCCTGCCACTGGGGCTAAGATTACTTGGACAATTGGAAATACCATCATGATCAACCCTGCTTGACTGGTCGAAAATCCTTTGATCTCTTGTAAGTAAAATGGCATGATCATCGTGAAAAAAAAGGCACAGATAAATACGAATAGAGCGCTTAACAAGCTTTCATCGAATAATTCATTTTTGAATAAAGAGAGTTCAACTAAAGGATTTGATACCCGCTTTTCCCAATAATAAAACGCAATAAAGCAGATGATCGTCCCGATAAACAAACAGCCACTCAACATAACCGCACTTGTTAATAATTGGATTCCCGCATAAAAGGTCAAGATCAACCCAGCTAATAGTCCCATCCAATATAATCCAAACGTTGTTTTTGACGGTGTGTGCTGCGTGGTAAAATACGATAGCCAAAAGCTATCCCAATCAAGCCAATCGGCACATTAATCAAAAAAATCGCATTCCAATTCCATTGACTTAACAACAGTCCGCCTAAACCAGGTCCTGTGATCGCACCTAACGAGACAAAAGCGGCTAAGATCCCTAACGCTCGACCACGCTGTTGTTTTGGAAACGTTTCGGTAATGATCCCGTTACTATTGCTCATGATCATTCCTGAACCTAATGCTTGTAAGATACGTGAGGCAACGAGCATCAGTAGATTTTGGCTCAGTCCACAGCAAAGTGAACCTACAATAAAAATAATCCCCCCTACTTTATACACAGTAGTCTTTCCTAGCATGTCTCCAAGTTTACCGAAAATCAATAACGTACAACAAATCGTCAGCAAATAACTTGATACCACCCACTCACTTTGAGTTAATGGAATTGAAAGTTCTCGACTAATCGTAGGCAAGGCAATATTGACAATACTTGAATCTAAAGTTGACATAAAAATAAATACGCAAATCGTCAGTAAAATCCAGATATTTTGTTTTAATTCTTTCACAACTTTCGCTCCTTTTCCTATCCATCTTATTATGACGGATAAAAAGATGAATCGCAAAAGAATTTTAGTGATGTGACAATAGTTTTAGTTATGTGCTTTTTGTAATTTCAAGATCACTTCTTCGCTTAAAAAGGTTTCGATCGGTTGATTTTCTTGTAAGGCTTTTGAAACGAGTTCGCTTGCTTTTTGATACCCAATCAATGGTGTCAAACGTGTAGCTAAGCTCACACCTTGCTCGACTTGTTGCTGACAATGCGTTTCATTTACGATAATCCCTTCCACACACTTTGTTTGAAATACATGACAAACTTGAGTCAAGCTCTTTAGCGAAAGAAATAAATGATGAAATAAAATGGGCTCAAATGGATTCAATTCCAATTCACCAGATTGCGCAGCTAATGTAATCGTCAGATCACTACCCATAACTTGAAATGCCACTTGTTGAACGATTTCAGGAATGACGGGATTCACTTTTCCAGGCATGATCGAAGAACCTGCTTGACGTTTCGGTAGCTGAATCTCACCTAAGCCACTACGCGGACCGCTAGCCATTAACCGAAGATCATGTGCAATCTTTGATAAGGCTACGGCTAAAGCTTTTAAACTACTTGAGATCTGCACGAATTGATCAATGTGTTGCGTTGCATCGACTAAGTGATCAGCCGGATAGACTGTAAATGGCAACAATTGATTAAGTTCTTCATAAACAGCTTGTTGATAAATCGGACTAGCATTCACACCCGTACCAATCGCAGTTCCTCCTAAGTTTAGACGTGTGATTTCTTTTCGACTAGCGTATAACCGTTTTTGACAACGTAGTAAACTCGTCGCAAATGCTGAAAATGTTGTCCCAAAAGTCGTAGGCACAGCATCTTGTAACTGAGTACGCCCCATTTTTTGAGCGGTCGCGTATTCTTGTGATTTTTTATGAAACGCTTCGATCAGCGTTTCTAAAACCGTATCTAATTCCATCATGTATAAATAAACTGCGATTTTCCCAGAGCTTGGATAAACATCATTCGTTGATTGGCTACGGTTGACATCATCTAGTGGATCAAGAAATTGATATTCTCCCTTATGATGACCCAAATATTCCAAGCCACGATTTGCCAAGACCTCATTAATATACATATTTGTAGACGTTCCCGCCCCACCTTGGATGGCATCAAGTTTGCAATCTAATAAAATCGTATGGTCCAATAAATCGCGCGCAGCTTGCTTGATCGCTGTCACTTTTTTAGGATCAATCACCTCTGCTCGACCATTCGCACTCGCTGCTGCAGATTTGATCAAAATCATGGCCTGTAGCATTTTAGAATCGACTGTCGATGAACTGATTGTAAAATTTTCTTTTGCACGATACGTATGGATCCCCTCGTAAGAATCTTCATGGAGCAACACTTGGCCTAAACTATCTTCTTCAATACGCATCATCTTTTTTCCCCCTCGCTATTTATATGATAAACTATCATAAATCAGGAATTAGTGTAAGGTGATTGGCTGACTTCATTCATTATCAAAGTTCGCAATCGCTTACTTGTTTTTTATCAAAGAAAAATACCCTAAATCCAGAAAAGAGGAAAGCCATGGATCACTTAGATTATCAATTACTGACTTTATTGCAACAAGACGGACGTAGCTCGATCAAGCATTTGAGCGAACGCTTATTTATTAGTGGTCCGGCCATCTCACAACGAATCAAACAGCTAGAAGAGCAACAAGTGATTACCGGCTATCACGCTTCTTTAGATTACGAACAAACAAATCTAGCGATCAAAGCCTATGTTCAAATATCTGTTGAGCCACAGCAAAAACCACAATTCTATACCTATATTCAAGATATTCCCAATATTTTGGAATGTGATTGCGTGACTGGTCCCTATTCTATGCTCTTAAAAGTCGTCTTTCCAACGACTTCAGCATTGGATCATTTTATTAACCGTATCCAAAGTTTTGGTCGAACGAATACGCAGATCGTCTTCTCAACCCCACTACCTTCTCGTGGTTTTACATTCAAAAAAAGAGACGAGCAACTTGATTAAGTGCTCGTCTCTTTTTTTTTTCCAGTTTTGCCATGATGTACAGTCACTGGGCAAATATATTCATTTTCGGTCGGTTGTTTGTTCAACCGTTGTTCGAGTACCTCGATTGCTTGTAGCGCCATCATTTTTATCGGTTGAACAATCGTCGCAAGCTCAGGAAATAACGTGCGCATTAACGTAGTCCCATCATAACCTACGATCAGCAAGTCTTCTGGCACACGGTAGTGTTTTTGCTGGGCAATCTGATAGATCATCATCGCATCGACATCATTTGATGCAAAAATCGCTTCAACCGTTGGATGTTCCTCAAATAAACGTTGAAAAATATTTTGCTTTTCTTCATAGGAAATATTGAAATCGACAATAATCGTTTCGGGTTTCAACCCGTGAGCTTTCATCGTCGCTTCATACGCTTTACGTCGACGCATTGCCGGCGTATCTAAATCAGCTGGACCATTCGTATGTAAAATCACTTTAGCACCTTGTCTGATCAGTAATTCAGTGGCTTTTTGACCACCTAAATAATTATCTGATTCAATGATCGGAATATCTTGGTTCATCACACGATCAATCGCTACAATCGGTAAATGTTCGTATCGATACTCCTCAATTCCTTGATTATGCGCCCCTACAATTAAACCATCTACTTGTTCGTTCAGTAATTGATTTAGATAATCTGTTTCTTTTTGACGATTATTCATCGAGTTGCCGATAATGACCTTATACCCTCTTTGATAAAGCTCATTTTCTAAAATAGCAACTAATTCTCCAAAAAATGGGTTGGCTACGGTCGGAAAAATCAAGCCGATCAAATTGGTTTTTTTATTGTAAAGTTGTCTTGCTACCACGTTAGGTTGGTAATTTAATTCTTGCATCGCCGCTTCGACTTTTTCAATGGTTTCTTGACTTAAATAGCCTCGTTTGTTTAAGACTCTAGATACCGTCGTTTTTGATACATTTGCTAATTTTGCTACATCTTCTAGTTTTGGTCGCATGCTGTCACTCCTTAAAAAAACCCCCGTCATACACAAAGGCATCACGGGGCAATCGCTTATTCTTGTAACAAACGTAGTCCTAATGCAAAGTTTCCTAAAGTTGCAGATCCATTATTTTTGATCAGAGGACGTGTAATGTATTTTTCTAATGGAGGCAATTCAACGTAATCGTTTAGCATTTCAGCTGTTTTTTCACGGATCTTAGTCAACAACACGTCATTGACCACGCTACCACCAAAAACGATTTTATCTGGACGTGTAATCAGTGTTGCCTGAATCACTGCTTGAGCTAAATAATACGCTAAGATATCCCAAACTGGATCAGTTAAGGGTACGGTTTCGCCTTTTTGACCTAAACGTGCTTCAAAGGTTGGTCCAGCAACTAGACCTTCTAAACAGTCCCCATGATACGGACAGATACCGTCAAAATCTAGATCTTCTGGATGGCGTTTTACAAACGTATGTCCCATTTCTGGATGACCTGCATCGCCTAAAAGACGACCTTCAATCACTGCACCACCACCAACTCCTGTTCCGACAGTATAGTAGACAACCGAGTCGATTTTTTCATTTGTCAATGTCGACATGATGTATTCCCCATATGCTGATCCGTTTACATCTGTAGTAAACGCTGCTGGAACACCTAATGCTCGTTCCAACTGACCTAGCAAATCGGTATCTTGCCAGCCTTTTTTCGGTGTTGTCGTAATATACCCATATTTTGGTGAGTGCTTACGAATTTCGATTGGGCCAAAAGATGCTACTCCTAATGCCTCGATGTCGAATTGTTTAAAATAGTCGATTGTTTTCGCAATCGTTTCTTCAGGTGTCGTAGTTGAGATCGTCACCTGATCTTTCACACGATAGTCTTCATCGCCTACTGCACAAACGAACTTTGTACCGCCTGCTTCAATACTTCCAATTAACAAAATGGAACCCTCCTTAGATATGCGTAATAGCCTCACTTTCCAAAGCGTACAATGTATGCGCAATCGTCGTTTTTTGATCCACAGTCAAACGACATGCTAATGGCACTTCAGAATAATAACGCTCAGTAAATACCGTTTCACCATCATTGAGGAAAATCTCAATCGAACTTGTGTCGATAAATACTTGACATGAGAAAACTTTCTCCTCTTGGATTGTACCATATCGGGCTTCGTTATTGTCGTTTCTACGTAAAATTAATTCACGATTTTTTGGTTCATAACTAAGCGTGATCACTTGGGCTATATTTGTTTCAAAAGATAACGTCCAAGCTGTGTTTGTAGCCATCTGTTCAAAGTCAAATACTAATTCATGATGTCTTAATGCTGGAGCGATTTCTAGTTTCGTTTCGACAGTTTGAACGGTGTCACTTTCTTGTTCTTGACGTAAAGCAATTAATTCACGTGCTGGTTTCATATACAAATGTCCATTTTTTAAAGACAGTTCACGCGGTAACGTCAATGCACCCGCCCAGCCGTCTGCTTGCTCTGGCATGTCGCTTTCCCACATATCCATCCAACCAAATACTAGACGACGACCGTCTGGAGCTTGTGTAGTTTGTGTCGCATAAAAATCATGACCACGATCCAATTCTTTAAATTCTTTATGTGTATATGTCATGTCAGATTCATTCAACGTTCCTACAAAGTAGCCTGTTTGAAAAAGATTCAAATATTCTTTCCCACATGCTTCGATTCCTTGTGGCGATAATAATAAAACAGCTGAACCATCTAATTCAAAAAAGTCTGGGCACTCCCACATAAATCCTTCTTTAGCTACACTTTTTGCTTTCGTCATTGGACCAACATAATCCCAATTTAGTAAATCTTTAGAACGATAAACAATTACGCGGCCTAGTCCATCGTTTTCTTGACTCCCTAGGATCATGTAGTAAACACCATTTTGTTTCCAAACTTTAGGATCACGAAAATGATGCGTATTATCTGCAGGTTCTTTTGCAATTACTGGATTGTGTTCGTATTTTGTAAAATGAATTCCATCTTTACTGTAGGCCATATTTTGATTTTGCCAGAAATGATCAGGATCGTTATCTCCATAATAGTGATGTCCTGTATAAAATAAGTAAAGCGTATCATCTTTTACGATCGCGCTGCCAGAAAAACAACCATCTTGGTCTTCCACATCCCCTGGTGTTAGTGCGATCGGTAACGTTTCCCAGTGAACGAGATCTTTACTTCTCGCATGTCCCCAATGCATTGGGCCCCATTTGGCACTGTAAGGATGATGTTGATAAAAAATATGATAATACCCTTGAAAATACACGAACCCGTTTGGATCATTGATCCATCCATTACTTGCCATCACATGATAGCCTAAACGATAGCGTTCATTATTTACTTTAATAAATTCTTTTTCCATTTCAATTCCTTCTTTCTTTATCTAATCTGTATATTTTTAATTTTATTGTCGAATGAATGGATCACCTAAAACATCTTGATCGTCGTTTTTCAATAAGAATGCTGCAAAAATACCTGAAACCAATACTATCAATGAAATAATTCTAAAAGTCATAGTAAATCCAACATTGTCCCGCAAGATTCCTAATGGTGTCGATAAAATGACTTGTCCAACTTGAGCGGCAATTTGAAAACCAATCATATAAAGTGTAGCAGACAATTTCGTATCAAAATGAAGAGTGAAATAACGAAACATTGGTAAAATAAACATTGGAACTTCTAGTGCGTGAAGCATTTTGATCATCGATACAGCAACTGGACTAGTCGTTACACTACATAACCCAATACGTAAGCACATGATCGTAACGCCGATCAATAGCGTTTTCTTTACACCGATTTTGTGCATGATCAATGGAACGACGCCTAACATGGCTGCTTCACAAAAAACTTGGACAGAATTGAGTGTTCCATAAACTTGTTGACCTACTTCTTGAGAAGAAAATAGATTAGTGTAAAACCCTGGAAACATCTGTTGATCAAATACATTATAAAATGTCCAAGTAAACATGATAAAAACAATAACGACCCATAATTGCTTTAGTTTTAATAACGAAAACATTTCACCTAAAGAAGGAACTGTTGATTCTGTAGAAGCATCACTTAATTTATCAATGGCTTCACGCTCTGCTTTTGGTTTCCAAAAAAGAACGTTTACTAATAAACATAATCCAAAAAATGACCCTGCCCAAAAGTTTAAATTGGGATTAATAACGAATAAAAAGCCAGCTAACAATGCAACAATAGCATATCCAAATGATCCCCACGCACGCGCTTGTCCATACTCAAAATCAAACAAGCGACTAAACCGTTCTGAAACAGCCTCAAAGATTCCGACTGCTGAAAGATAGCCTGCAGATAACACAATTGCCCCTACAACAATACCGATATTGAATTGACTACGAAGTAACGGACCATAAACGTAGATAAAAAATGGACCGATTAAAGTAGCGATTACAGAAGAAAAAACCAAAAGTGAACGTTTGATCACTAATTTATCTTGGACAGCACCGTAGATGAACATCAAGACTAACGTCACAAGTGAATTCACTGAAAACACAGTTCCAACTTGACTACCAGACAGACCTAACCCACTTTTTGGGGTCGTTAACCATAATTGGAAAAATGACCACCAAACACCCCAAGATGCAAAGAACAACATTAACGTGACAGAACTTTGTAAATAAGATTGATTTTTAAAAGCCTTTTTTAATTTCGACATCTTCTTTTCCTCCAGATCGATTATACTAACCGGTTGACACAAAAAAATATAAGCGCTTTCTATAATTGGATTATAAATCGCTTTCAAAAACATGTCAACCGGTTGACACAAAAAAACAGAAAAAAACTCGACACCTAATAAGTGTCGAGTTTCTACTCAATTTAATTAATGGCTTCTCCGCCAGTTACACCATAAATTTGAGCCGTAACGTAACTTGCTTTATTTGAAGCTAAAAATACATATACAGGAGCTAATTCTACTGGTTGTCCTGCACGTTCTAATAATGTATTTTGTCCAAATTCAGGTAAGTCCTCTTCTGGTTGCCCACCATCTAATTGTAGTGGTGTCCAGATTGGTCCTGGTGCTACACCATTAACACGGATTCCTTTATCCGCTAATTTTTTTGCTAACCCAATCGTAAAGTTGGTTACAGCCGCATTTGTTGAGGCATAGTCTAGTAATCCTGGGCTAGGATTAAATCCTTGGATTGACGTCGTCGTCACAATTGCACTACCTGGAGGCATATGTGGTACTGCTTCTTTTACTAAAGCAAACATGGCGATAATATTCACTTTATAGGTTTCTTCTACTTGTTTCATGGTCAAGTCTTCTAAAGTTGGTTGAGAGATTTGTTGTGCAGCATTTAAAATCAATGTATCTAGTCCACCAAATTCTGAAACAACTTTTTCCACCATTTCTTTCGAGTGGTCGCCTTCTTTAAAATCATATCCTAAAAGTAGTGCTTTTCGTCCTTCTTTTTCGACGAGTTCTGCAACTTCTTTTGCATCAGTCTCTTCACCAGGTAAAAATTGAATCGCTACGTCTGCTCCTTCTCTAGCAAAAGCAATCGCAGCTGCCCGACCAATCCCAGAATCTGCACCTGTAATCAATACACGGCGATTTTCTAATTGATGGTTTCCTTCATAACTGGTTTCACCACAATCGGGAAGTGGTCCCATTTTATCGTCTAATGCTGGTGTATCTTGATCTTGCTTTGGAAATTTTTCAGTGTGGTACATTTTTCTTGGATCAACTAAATGTGGTTTTGTCATAAGTTTTACTCTCCCTTAGTGTTCGTTTTTATTATTGTTATAATAGTGACGCAATACTTGAATGAGTTTCTTTGTTTCAATAATCCATAAAGTTAACTTACTAATGATTTCCTGTGCTCGATCACTGTACTCCCCCTCTTTATATTCGAGCTAATACAATTAGATTATCGTGTTTGTGAAATTTTGGCAAAAATTTTGCTTTTAAGCGATTTACTTGACAAATTCACCTTCACATAGAGTTTTTCATTTGGTAGACTGTACACAAAGGGAGGGATTTGTTATGGAAGAACAATCATTTAGAACAGTGCCCCAAGAAATCAAAGGCTGGAATTGGGGAGCATTTATGTTCAATATTTTGTGGGGAATTGGAAATAAAACTTACTTACCGCTATTATGTTTAATTCCGATTTTTAATTTAGTTTGGATTTTTGTTTGTGGTTTTAAAGGAAACACTTGGGCTTGGCAAAAAGGGGATTATCAAGATGTTGAAACTTTTTTAGCTGTTCAAAAAACTTGGAACCGTGCAGGAATCGTCTATTTTATTATTAGTATCGCGTTATTATTCCTTTACATTTTCTTTATCGGTACCATGTTGACATTTTTTATTAACGGATTCAATGAAATTTCAAACACTTCTTATTATAATTAAACCAAAAATGGGCGTATGACAAAAAAGTTCCTTTTGAAGTACGATTTATTTTTTAGGGTGTGTGACAAACTTCTGTCACACACCCTATTTTTTAATGATTGATATCGAACATATGTCGATAGATTTCCAAAAAATTCCGACGTAATGTATGAGGATTCATCCATTGTTTTTGATCAAACTTCGCTTTAAATATTCCATTGCAATAACGACTGGTTAAATTCGATTTAAAAATGAGGTGCTGAGAAAACGTAGCTTTGGTGTATTCTCTACATTCAGCATTCAAGTTGTAATTGATGTCTTTTAATATATCCATCGCTTGTGTAATTTCTCCATCATCTAAATACTGGTTGCCTTCACTTATTTTTGCTAAATATTGATCGACTTGCTGATTGATCAATTGATCCGAAACAGTGATTTTATCAAACTGAAAGACTGTTGTCTTCATATTTTCACATTCCTCTCTTGTTGCATATTCCTTGAGACATTCCCCTATTCGAGTATACTATAACAATCAAAATTTTATAGTAAAGACTTACGTAAATAGCGAGATCACAACAAAAAGAAACATATATAACATTATTTTATAAAATATAATACTTGGTTAATTTACTAGAAACACTAGTTTAACAAGCTTTCACAAACTCATTAAATAGCTATCGTTATCGTTGGATGTATTCTGCTCATTTTATTCGTCTTTTCCAAAAAAAAAATGACCTTATTCTAACCTTACTCAGACGTTATGCTAGATACAATCCAGATAATGATGCAAAAAAAGAGAAACCCTAATTCATCAAGGTTTCTCCTAGTTATTTCTATTCTGCTTCTTCTTCGGCCATGAATAAAATTTGAATATCATCAAATTGAAAACATTATTAAATCAATCTTTTTGATAACTGTAACCTAATAAACATATCAATGAATTTCATATTAATTAAATCTAATGGCATTCAATATGGCATTCAATATGGCATTCACTAAATCTCATTGCGCTTGGGGAGTAAATATACATAAAATAAACTCGTTCTTTATTATTTAATATGAATAAATATTTAGCAAAAAAACAATACAGTAAAAAAAATACTCTTAAATTGAGCGTTCTTTCAAACAATAACTTATGTTAACTCTTCTGTTAATTCAAATATTAGTTTTATTATTTCTTCTTTTCCGTTTTTCGTTTCAGTCTTTTCTAAAAATAAATTTAGTAAACTTGAAATTTTTTGAATTCTCAAATAATTTTCAAGGATAACTAAATCGCATTCGTTTGAAGGATCTAACCTAGATATCAATTGGCTAGCTGAATCAATATTGATACTAGTATAAATAGCAAAAAATATCTCTTTAATTTCTGCTTCAAACTTTTCTTTATTTAAATTTGTTAAAAAATGGCTTATTCCTTCTGAAGAAATTATACTGTGTATTTTTTTTAATTCTTTAGTGTTATCATAGTTAAATTTTTTAATCAAATTTAACATTTTTTGTTTCTTTTCTTGATTTTCTTTTTGTTTTTTTAAATTTTGTAAATGAAAAATAGACAAAGATGTAATCACAGAAAAAAAACTACCGAAAAAAGTAAAACTAGCTTTTATATACATATCTAATAAATTTGTATTCTCATCAATTATATAACCTTTTAAGAAAATTAATAGTAATGTTCCTAGGACAGCAATTGATCCAAGGAAAGAATAGATGCAAATATAAATTGATAGACTTTTTTTATCATCTAATTCCATTTCGTACTATCTCCCAACATTTACTAAAATAATCAATTAATTCAGGATTAATTTGTGGGTTTTCTTCAACTATTTTTGATGCTGAACTTAGAGTTATTCCCTTACCTATGTCAGCATCATTTCTAGAAAGGGTTTGTTTTTTTAAAGATTTAAATTCCTTTTTCAAACATTCTGATATTTCGAAAACTAATACAAATCTGTCTGTATCCATAGAACTTCCAAAGACTTCTTCTGAACAATCATTACAAGTTAAGTCTTCTTTCAATACTTCATTACTTGAAAAAAAATTCAATGCTCCACATTCATCACACTTATATTTATAAATTATTCTAATAAAATTATTTTCTTGACTTGGAGATGAAATAGCTAAAAAAAACTTAATAGATTCTTCTAAATCTACAGAAAACATTTTAGAAAATCTATACGGACTTAAATAAGTATTGCCTTGGTTTACTTCTTCAGAAATGTATTCTCCCAACATCTTATAATTTATTTCAAATTCGAAATTTTCTCTTAAAAATTCATTGTTAGTGTAAATACCTAATAATTTGTCGTAAAGCATAGTCCTCTCTCCTTATTCTATCGAAAGAATTTTCTTTTTCGATTGCGGCGCTAGAGCTATCAACATAGTAATGTGTTATTAGTTCGTTGTTCCCAATTTTATAGTCTACTTCTACAAAAGTTAAAGCTTCATCCAAAGTTTCAGACACTCGTATATCAAAATTATCTTTATTAAACTTCCAAAATACAGATAATTTCGATAAATTGGAGTATTCAGCAATTATTTCTTTCAAGTTCCAATATAGTTTTGATTCATAAATAGGAGTTTTTTTATCATTTTTATTATCTGAACGTGTTAATTGTTTTTCGACAAAACTAAATCCAAATACATATCCTCCATCATTTATAAAAGTTTCAATAGACATTCGAGAAGCTTGATCTTGATACTTTATAGAAAGTGCTTTTTCTACAAATTTTTCAGGTTCTTTTAATAAAAAGTTTTTACTTAAAAACTCTTCTGCTTCTTCCTTTAACTGTTCTACTGAAATATTGCTGTCTACTTCTTCAACATTTCTTTTTATTAAATCTTCTGCTTTTTCTGACTGTTCTTTAAACAACTTATAAAGAGCAGATTCTAATTGAGCTTCTTCAAACTTTTTAATTTCAATTCCCAAAATCATCTTATCTATCTGATCAAAAATCGATTTTATAAGATCATATCTTTTCCCACCAAATTTCGTTTTATCTTGATCACGGATTTTCGAGAACATGCTGTCCTTTATACCTATTGAAATAATCTTACTATCTAAATTTATTCTGCAAGAAACTAGAAATTGTTTCTCTTCTTTTGTATTAGGAGTGATACATATTCCTATGTTAAAAAGACATAATAAACTATTTTGTTCTTTCCTAATTGATACAATACCTTGACTGTCATCCAAGTCATATAATTTTTTATCTAAATAACTTGAAAACTTACTAGATTGTAATTGCTCCCAAATTTCTGATAAATTTGGAATTTCGATAATTTTTTTATGATAATAAGTATCTTGATCCTGAAAAAAAAGAAATAGAAAAAATGCTTCTTCGATACTGTCTAGATCAAATTCACTTTCTTCACTATTAGAATTAATATATTGATTTAATACAGTAATTACCGCTTCTTTCCCCGTTTTACCTTCATTTTTTAATTCGATTAATTTTTTATTGTATTCAGGTATTGAAGGCTTTAAAAAGTCACTAAGCCTTTTTCCGTTAAACTTGTTTAATAAACTGTATTCGAATTTCATCTTCTTCACCCTTTGGTTTATCTGCTAATTTAATTAAAACAAAATAAAGATAAGAAAACAAGAATTTTCTTATCTTTCAGCAGATATAACCTAGGTAGAATATATCACTATAATACAGAACGTAAGTTCGTTTTTCAAGAAATATATTTGCTTTTAATCTATTATTTATAAATAAAAAGCCACTCTATAAAGAGCAGCTCATATAATCTATGCTTTTGGTACTTCTGACAATGTCGCTTTCACAATCGCTTTTTTATTGCTATCTGGAACGTACGTGCCGTATTTAATCAAGGATTGCATCACTGCTCCAAAGAAATCAGCGTTTTCTGTTAAGGTACGGTATTCATTGAAACCGGCAAAGGCTTTCCCAATGCTATCAGCCACAAAATAAGCATTTTCAGAACCCACAAAGCGTGCGTCTGGTACTTCATGCAATAAGAACCCTTTAAACATGTAATACTGGTTTGTATCTACGTTTACGCTTGAATTTTTGGCAGTTGTTGCAAGCTTGCTATCTACTAAGAAGTTATAAATATCAGACGTTACATAAGCACGTTTTACAATGTCCGTATCTACTTCATTTTGAGTAAACTCTTTATTCGCTGCATTGAATAACTCCACAACGCCTTCTTCTGTTAGTGATCCAGTAAGTGACTTAGCAGCCATACTAGAAATACGTGCTGCACAAGCTGCATCAATTAATTTAGCGATTGCAGCCGCTTGTTTTTCCATTCGCTCCGCTGTGATCTGGTCAATATCATCATTTACTGTAGCAATATCTACACCTTCATTAATAGACTTAGTCGCTTCATAATCCACTTCTTTATCCACTGATACAACTTCTTGAATTTCTCCAAGTCGTCCACCGTCAATAGGTTTAGATGTATCGTAATCATTCACTACAACGTCCATATCTGATACTTTAACCGTAAAGGCTTTTGTATTATTCTTGATGCCGTCAATCACATCTAATGCTCCAAATGAGTTGATAAAGTGTGATTTAGCCTTAAATAATACTGGTAGTAATTCTCTAAATTGTTTTGTATAAATTTTTGTTGTCATGTGTTTTCCTCCGATTAGTCGTACTTACTAGCGATTGCATCAAAAGGAGTTCTGCTTTCAGCAAAGGTATTGTTAGGATTGCCACCAACTACGATAGTCGGTCTAGGTCTCTCTTCTGATGTTTCAGTCACAATAGTAGGTACGTTCATTTTTGTAGGCTCTTCTTTAGCCTGTGGTAGTGTTTGTTCGCTAGATTTGAACAGAAATGCTTTACTTTCTTTCAAGGTCTCTAGCTGCTCGTTTAGTCCGGTAACGTCTCCATTTTCTAATTGGATTGCGTCACGATCTAGCAACAAGCTTAGTAATTCTGGATCATGTGTATCTGTATTCTTCAAAGCATACTTGATAGCAAAGTCTTTCTGCTCGTTTGTGTATTTCTCTTCTAATTCTTTTTGAGAAGTTGCAAGTGTGTTGGTTAGGCTATCCACTTCTTCTTTATATTGGTTCAGCTTGCTTTGATAGTCCTCAACGCTTTTACCGTATTCAGCCATCACTGAATCAATTTGTTCTTTGGATAGTCCTAATTCACTTAAATGTTCTCTTTTCATAGTTAGTTCCCCTTTCGTTGTTTAACGTGTTTACGATCACGATATGGCTTTTGTTCTTTAGCGTCTGCAAAGAGTAAAAAGACGATTACTATTACTTTCTTGCTTGTTGATACTCTTCTGGAAAATCTGTTTCAGCAATACAGAAATCATCAACGATCAACGTTAAATCAAATTCGCTTTGTGTTACTTCCACTTGATCTATACTGCTATAAATCTTAGGTGGGTTTTCCAATGCTAGATAGGTTTTCTCTAGCGTAGGGATTAAGATAATCAACTTCTTATTGATCCCTTTAAGTCTGATAAGTTTTTCTATTCTGGCCATTCGATTTAATAGATTTTTTTTCATCTTTTTTTGTACACCTCTGCTTGTTCAAACTTATCTGGGCGGTATACTTCAGCAATTCTACGGCCATGAAAAATAATATGAAGATTGTAATGTTTAAACGCTGCTTTTAATTCTTCTATACTGTTGTAAATGATAGGATCATCTAAAAATGATAAGTATCTACCATCAGAAGTAGGTACTAGAAATATAATTTTTCTTTGCATACCCATAGCATTAATTTTCTTTTCTACTTTGCTAAGCCTTCTCGCAAGATCTCTTCTCAATCATTCACACTCCTAAATAATCACAAAAGCGCATATAAGCATTCTCATCAAAGGTAACTTGTTCATTATCCCAATCAATCTTAGAACGTGGATATTTGCGGTTATACGCCTTTACGAACTCATCTTTGTATTGCGTATCAAAGAATACTTTGGCATCTTTCTTACTAATACGATTCGTTGGCTCATATAAAGTAAATCTCGTTTCCTCGTCTACTCGTGCTGCTATATGAGTAGACTCGTAAAATCCTAAGTCCAATTGTATAAGAGAGTATAGTAAATCGTTTATTTCTCCATCGATTCTGGCAAGAAAGTCTTCCATTCTCTTTATAAATTTTCTATTTCTACTGCTGCGCATTCATGTGAGCCTCCACTTTTTCCATTCTCACTGCTAAATCGTCTGATTCAAACGCTCTATACGCCACGTCTAGTATATTCTTAGCACTAGATACTCTAGAAGCGTGTGGTGCTTCCTTGTCATTCATAACCTCTTTTAACACGTTTACGGCTTCAACTGACGCTTGTTGTAAACGTGTGGCAACTTGCTGCATAGCATCGTTTCTTAAGGTACGGTACTCTTTCATGAATTGTTTATCTCTTAAATACTTATAACCAGTCGCTCTAGTGATCTTCGCTTTCTTTGCAGCTTCATCTACTGAAGAGGATTCTAGTAAAGCTTTTAAGAAACGATCTTGTCTTATATTCAATTCTTCCAAGCGATACACCTCCTAAGTGTTCATTTTTCCTTGTTTTTGTATATAAACGTAAAAAAGAGGGCATAGATCACTACCATTACTGATAATGTATCTATACCCTCTATTATTCATAGTCAGATATTTGCTTATTTAACTGTCTTTATTATACCATATTTTAAGTAAAACAACTATCTAATCACGCTATTTTTCGTTGTTTTATCAACGTTTCCAGACGTTTTCATACTGATAAAATTCAATGATGTATCAATTCGTGACTTAACCAGGTTACCGTCTTGTATTGCTAGTTCAATTTTACAATGATCTGAAATATTTACTCGTGATTGATTGCCATACTTATCTATAAAAATTAACTCGCTCATGTGATTCTCCTTTACTTGTTCATTTCTGCATACCAATTAGATAGGTTTACACTTTCAACAATTCGAATACGCTCTTCTGTCTCTTGATGCTGCTTCTTAAGTGATCTTAAACCCTCGATACGTTCTGATTCAGTTATAGGAACATAATAGCCACGATCACTATATGCTCCGTTACGTTTCGCCACAACTGGCGCTCCTTTTCTAATCAGATTACTGACAACTGCTTGTACTTCTCTCTTATCCAGTCCGATAATCGAACCGATCTCATAAGCTGTTCTTTTCACTTCTGAACCTCTAGGAATTAATTGTAGTACCTGTTCTTCGATAATAGATAATGTTTTCATAGGTTAATATTCTCCAGTATAGTTTATTTTTTCTAGTGTGCATTTTCAAAACTCCTTCAAGATGGTTGTTTTTAGTCGTTAGTCTACAAGTTTTTCGATTGCTTTGAATAAAATAATGTCTTGATTTTCTAGCATTCCATAAAAAGCGTCATGGCATTCATCTTCAACAGATTCTTCATTGATAATTTTATAATGCAGCGTGTACATAAGTTCATCAAAAAAAGTTAAACATCTCGATTGTGTTTGCAGCTCCTTAATCAATTCATCTTTACTTTGCTTTTGCCATTTCTCAATCTGGGTTTCAAGGATTGCTTCTTTCAAGCTATGGTATAAACTCCTAACTAATATATAGGTTTTATCTTCTTCTATACCGCCACTGTTTATGATCTCTTCATAGGCTTCTGTTTTTACGAATAAATCCCACGCTGCTTCAGCTAGTCCATTAATCATATTCTTCTGCATTTCATCTATATTATGTTTCATTTGTTGATTCTCCTTTAAAGCGTCAAATACTTGTCGCTTTTTTATTTTGTCGCCTAATTTGTCGCCTACCTCAAACCTTACTCTCTCAAGGCTTCTAGTATTCTTGGCGTCAAAGCGTCATTTTTTACTAACTTTGTCTATATTTATTTTTTAACTCATTAGTACGATATTTTTATTTTATTTTAAATTTATAAAAATAATTGACGCTTTGACGCTTTTAACTAGATAAAAGTTGATATATCAGTATATACAGAAAGCGTCAAATTAATTTTAAACTTGACGCCCATTGTCGCTTTGACGCTTGTTTATTAGCGGTTGTTTTTGTTTTGTATTTATATCTACTGGAAACTTATAATGAATATCTAAACTTTTTAATTTTTCCATATCAGATTGATAAAAGTAGTGTAAAGGAGCTAAATTTTTTCTTTCGTATTCCCAATCATTTCTTTCAACTATTACTTTTAATTCTTTGGTAAAAGTGTTTTGTTTCATTTTAGTTGGTTGATTCTCGTAGGCACTCCATGCTTGAAACAACTTAAATAGAAATTTCATAGGTAATCTTTCCGATTCCAATTCACAAAAAACATCTTCAAAAAATGCTAAAACAGCACTATTATCTATCGCTAAGTCATGGATCGCTCTTCTACTTTCTTCAGTATCTTCTACCTCTTCAAAATCAAAGTCTATGACTTGATACAGAATATATTCCAATAACTTATGATCATAGATATATTTTTCTTTAATATTTCTATTTCCGCCGTCTCCTTTATAGCTATGGTTAAATAATATAACTCTAAGTCTGCGCTGCAAGCCGTCTGATATATCATTAAACCGTGGCAAACCATTCATAGATTGAACAACAAACGGTGTTAAAGTTGTTGTAAATGGTTCTTTACCTTTAGGATTCAAAAGTACACTATCTCCAGTTACTACTGACTTAAAGTTCTCGCTTGTACTATTAAAGAATAGAAAATTATTGTCGTCTCCAATTACTAAACTCTTACCATAAGCACTGGCCAACTTAAAATCACTTTCAAATTCTTTAATTTTTAAACTAGCGGTATTCTGTTTTCCTACTAAGTTTTTTAATAGTTGTTGAAATGTCGATTTACCTGTTCTTCCTTGCTCACTTAACAGAAAAACTGAAATTTCAGATATATAATTGGCATTGATCGCTACAAAAAATAGTTGCCACAATAATTTTTCTTTGTGTGGGTCGCCGTCTGATAATTCTTTGATCCAGTTGATAAAATCCCAATCCTCAAATTGTGGTTCTGGGGCGTTTTTAACGTAGTTAGTCGCTACCTTATTAACAAATACATATTCGCTAGAAAATGGCTCTAACTGCTTCAATTTCCGGTTATAAATCCCATTGTTTACCACGATCAAATTTTTATCTTTTGTTCGTTTTCGTTCGTCACATTCATTGGTTAGATAATGGACTACCGTATTACAAGCATTTGCGTTTAGTGTTCGTTCAACTGCTAAAGATAGGCGATTGATAAAGCGCTCGCCTTTTTGATAGATACCGCTATCTAGATCATAAGCAGCTAAAGGAGAAAGTTCTGGGTTATCTTCATCAATTAAAATAAACTTACATTCACGCTTTAAAATGTCTGCAACTGCTCGTGGTGTAACATTCGGAACTTTTTCTTGACCTGTTTTCTCATTAACAATAGTGTGTTCTTCTCTCCACTGTTCGCCGGCTTCTTGCAAGCGTGATTTTAATTGTGCCATTGTATTGATTGCTGCTTGTTTATTGAGTTCTTTTTGTTCTGATTCAATAAAATCTAAAATATCTTTATGCAATCACTCACGCCCCCTTGTATGTTTTTTGATTCTACTTTTAAATGTTGCGTTTATTTCTTTCTCCGGCAGCGGTTCATCTAGAAAATTATCATTTACAACTAAAATTAATCTATAAATTGTTTCAAGATCCGCTCCAACTGCTAACATCTTAGAAATTTGTTTCATTATAAAGTCGTTACGGCTTCCACTCGTGCAGCCTTTAACCAGTTCATCTAAAAATTTTCCTGTGTATTTTTTACCTGTTTGAGTACCATAACTTGTGATATTTACTGGCTTATCTTTAACTAATAAACTAACAATCCACTGTGGCAGCGTAGCAATATCATTTATTTCTCCAATCGCTTTATATTGCCCTTTTTGTGTGATTGTCGGCGCTAATGGCACACCATATTTAATAATGTCAATACCAGTCTTTTCTTTGCTTAAAGCTTCTGAAAAAGCTTCTTGCTGCTGCTCTATATTGATACCGTCCGGCAATCTGAAAAAGAAATGTATACCGTTTTGCGGTGTGGTTTGTCTGTAAGTGTTTAATGTACTCAAACCATTGTACTTTGCAGCTAACTGTTTGAAATTTTCGATACCATTCACATCATCAATATGATTATCGCAATCAATGACAATTAAATTATGCTGCTTTAACATCAAACCAATGTTTCTAGTTGGATCATCATTCCACCATTTTTGAATTGTCTCTAAATCGTTTGTAGCGTCATTAAAGCCGTTTGAACCTTTAAGCGGTATTTTTGTATTCGGCGCTAACGGATAGATATAGAAACCGTCTTTTTGGAGTTTTAAGGCTGCTTGCGTATTGATTGCCATAAGTTACACCTCTAGTCGTTCCAACTCGTCTGCGTGCTTTTCAGCTAAACAGTAAATAGCTTCCATTGTACCGATCGTTATGTTCATCTTACGTAAATCTTCTGTATTCATATCATATAAGCTATCTATAATGCCCTCTAGACCGTTCTTGATATGGGCTGCTCGTACTGATGCTTCTTCTATTTTATTCATTTTCGTGTCCTCCAGATTTCATTTTTGTCTGAAAACAAAATTCTTCATAATCTAACGCTAAGATCATAGCAATAGGTAAATCAATGAAAAATTTTAGGTACACTGGAACTGACGAAAAAATTAATATTAAGAAAATAACTGCCAAAGTTCTTCTAATTGTGTACATATCCTTTAATCTCCATTCTAATTGGTATATAATGGAGCAAAGAATAAATAAGCTATATGCTTATCTCGTTGCCTTTAACGTCTCGCTTTGGTCGGTGGAAACGTTATTGGCTTTTTCTTTGCTCTCATTCATGTTTTAATCCTCCAACTCAAATCCTAGCAACTCGGATAAGATCATTAATCTTTGGAAAAGAAAATCTTCTGTTTCGTCTGGCTCAAAAGTTCTAAAAAATTCGTTGTGTACCATGAAATAAATTTCTTGTATAACATCTTGTACAGTGATTTCTTTTGGCAGTAGATCATTATAAGATGCTTGTTCATAAACTAAGTTATAGACTTGCTTCAATTCCTCGCCTTTTAGGTTAGCCACTTTTTCGGCTGCTTCTGCCCCAATTACTTTTACCAATGCTTTTTGAACTGCTTCTAATTGTGTTATCTCGCTCATTTTTATTTCCTCCTATTATCAAACCATTTGCAACGGACGACTTTATAACTCATTCTGTATGCTCCCCAAGCGTAGTGAGTTATTTTTTGTTTTGTGCTAAAAAATCATCTACATCTTTTTGATCTACTCTTACAATTCCGTCCACTGTAATCAACGGTAAACCGGCTCTTACAAATTTTTGAAACGTATTAAAGCTACAACCGATATACTCTGATGCTTGCGCTTTAGTCATATAACGTGGTAATTCTTGACGCTTTGTGCTAACTTGGTTAGCTTCTTGAATGGCTGCTGCTAATCTTTCTACGATTGGTTGAAATGCCGGATCAGCTAATTCTAACGATTCAATTCTTAATTCCATTTTTACTCCTCCTCTAAAAGTCACTTCATGCAACTTTACCACATTTAATATAGAGTCACTTTATGCAACTCTATGTACATAGAATATCATGTGTGTTAAACTTAATCAAGTAACTTTACGTAACTTTTTAAAAAAATGATTTCAACAAGGAGTAAAAAATGGCGGATATAGATAAAATTGAAGTCGGAAAAAGAATAAAATCCTTAAGAACAAGAAAGGGATTGACTATGGAGGAGTTCGGTAAAATTTTTGATCCAGAAGCAAGTAAAAGTATTGTTTCTAGATGGGAAAAAGGAAAAACTTTGCCTAGTAGTGAACGTTTGAGGCAGTTATCAGATACTTTTAATTTGTCTACTTATTATATTTTATATGGGAAACCTACAGAATATGATGTATTTCAAATACATGTCGATTCATTCGATGACTCTAAAATCACTAGACTTTCCGAATTAATTAATAACAATAATGTAAAACTAAATACCCAAGAATCCTATATTTTAGAACTAAAGAAAATCCTCAAAGAAGAAAATATTCCTGAAGAAATAAAATCTATATTATCAGATTTAACTAAAATTATTATTTTACAGTCTGAACCCGAAATCATAGAAAAATTCTCAAGAATATTACACTATTTAGGTAGAGAACTAGAAAATCCAGAACTTGATAATTCCTCTATTTTAAAAAAATTGGATAGTATAGAAAAAATATTATAACTCCTCCTAATATGCTCCCCAAGCGTAGTAACTGGAGGGAACAACAATGGCAACATTTAAGCAATACGACACTAAACAAGGTAAAAAATGGCAATTTCAAGCTTATCTAGGTGTTAATCCTGTAACTGGTAAACCTGTAAAAACAACTAGGCGTGGCTTCCAGACAAAAAAAGAAGCCCAACTTGCGCTGCTAAGGCTGCAAATGGACTTTGAGAATAAAGGATTACAAAAAGATTCTAAACAGACGTTTAAAGAAGTCTTTGAGTTGTGGCTTGAAACTTATCAAACGACTGTGAAAGAAGTAACATTCATTAAAACTAAAATCAAGTTTGATAAGTGGATATTACCTAAATATGGCCACATGAGAATAAAAGAAATTGACGTTTCCACAGCTCAAAAGATTGTCAATCACTGGGCAAAGACTACGGATCAGTATAGAGTGCTGCACTCTAGCGCTAGTCGTGTGTTCAAATATGCTATTAATCTAGGCATGATAGACCGTAACCCACTTGAGTATGTTCTAATGCCTAAACGTATCAAAGAAGCGCCACAAAATGAAAAAATCAAGGTATACACTAAGCAAGAATTAAAACAATTATTCCACTACTTAGACCATACCAAACCAAGCTACAATAACGATTTTAACAGTATGCTGCTTCGCTTCTTGATTTATAGCGGCTGCCGTATCAGTGAAGCTCTAGCGCTTAATTGGTCGGATATTGATTTCAATAATCAAACGGTCACGATCAATAAGACACTAAGTCAAACGAAAAATGGTTATAAGGTATCTACAACTAAAACGGCTGCAAGTAATGCTACTTTGATTCTGGACGCTGCAACCATCAGTAAACTAAAGAAATGGCAAATAGACCAAAGAAAGTATATGCTGACTTTGGGCATTACTGAACCAACTGCAATTTTTTGCGGTATTTACAAACAGACTATAACCCACCATGCAATCTATGCACGTTTAATCACAATCACAAAAGAAGCTAATGTGCCATTCTTAGGAGTACATTCCACAAGACACACACACGCTTCTCTTTTACTGGATAGCGGCGCAACAATGAAAGAAGTCCAAGAACGTTTACGGCATACAAAAATTTCTCAAACGCTATATGTCTATGGTCACTTAGCTAAAGAAACCAAAGAAAAAACGGTTGAGAAACTCGTAAAACATTTGAATTTTTAACTGATGGCATTCAATATGGCATTCAGAAAGCAAACAAAAAAGGAGAAACCCTTTTGTATCAAGGTTTCTCCTACTTATTTCTATTCTGCTTCTTCTTCGGCCATGAAGGTGTTGAATACTTCTTCGATCATGTCCCATTCTTTTTCAGTTTCGATTTGTTCTAGATCGCCTTCCATGCCGTCTTCTTTTTCAACGTAAGCATAGGCTAATAATTCTACGTCTTCATCTTCTGGAACTCCAGCTGGATAAAGTAATACGTAGTTGCGACCAAATTCTTCTTGGCCATCGATTGTTAATAGAATTTCGTATAACGTTTCGTTACCTTCGTTATCGACTAATGTGATATGTTCATGTCCTTCATGATTGTGATCATGATTGTGATCATGATTATGATCGTGTGTATGTTCTGCCATTATTTTTCCTCTTTTCGTTTTTTTAAAATAGTTTTTTACCCGGACCGTCAAGATAATTTTGTAAAATCATCACTGCAGCAACCTTATCGATTACTTTTTTACGTTTTGCGCGTGAAGTATTGGCTTGCTCCACAAGCATCCGTTCTGCTTGAACCGTAGTCAACCGCTCGTCTTGATAGTCGACAGGTAAACCAAACAATTCTTCTAACTGTTTCCCGTAAGCCATTGATGCTTCGGCACGCGGACCAATCGAATTGTTCATATTTTTAGGAAGTCCTACGACAAAACGAGAAATTTCATAATCCGCAACTAATTCTTTGACGCGATCAAACCCAAATTGGCCTTCATCTTCATTGATACGAATAATTTCAACACCTTGCGCGGTCCATCCCATTGGATCACTTACGGCGATTCCCACTGTGCGTGATCCAACATCTAATCCCATAATTCGCATTACATATTAACCCCATGATTTCCCAGATATTCACGAATCAATACTTCTAAGATTTCATCTCGTTCATAACGGCGAATTAAATTTCGTGCATCTTGATAACGCGGAATATAGGCTGGGTCACCCGAAAGTAGGTATCCTACGATTTGGTTAATCGGATTATAACCTTTTTCCTCTAGTGCAGTGTACACAATCGCTAACGTTTCGCTCACTTCTCGCTTGCGGTTGTCTTCAAAATCAAACCGAACTGTCTTATCTGTAAATCCCATAGTACGACACCTCTTTCGTAAAAGAATACTGTTCTTCTTTCCTATTGTACTAAAAATAACGAAAAACTACAATTAAATCCTTCTATTGAATACTAAAAAGTCCGATACACATATTCATTTTTAGGTGCATCGATTTTTTTGATTTTTTCTACTTTAACAGTCGGCAAATCCCTTTGGAACGGCTCATAGTAATCAGATTCAATGACGCCATCGATTGAAAACCAGTCATTATCAGCAACAGTGGCACCATCTGGTAACACGATACGTAGCCCGAATACACCTGAATCTGCCACGCAATGGATGATTCCAAAGCGGAATAAAAAGTCACCTTGATTTTTTGGCGCTTTAAATAAAAAACCTTCATAATGAATCGGGCGATTGATAAATTCACTTGGATAATTATAAATCAGTTCCATCACTTCTAAATAATTGTCATCTGTAACAATCAATTTTCCATCTTTGATGTATTTTTTGCGTAAGCCATCCATTTGTTTTTGATAATCTTCTTTATTGTAATAAATACTCGTGTTTGGCTGTAGGTACTGCGTATTCATTTCAGGATCACCCACAGATTCTTTACTAACTGGAAATTGGAATCCTTTGGCTTGTACGATCGTCGCATCTAAACTTACTGTTGGAAATAATAGACCGACAATCAGTGGTAAAAGCAGTAACGTATAGGCAATCACCTTTTGCGGTCGCGATAATTGATGGTCATGATCGTGGTCGTGATCATGCGTGTGCGCTTGTGCTTTTTTGGGATCTTCTTTGACCCAAAAATACATTTGAATCAACCCTAACAATAACGACAATACCATCGACATAATCGCTAGATATTGGTAATGGATATTGATAAATTGATCTAATTTACCAGTCAATTGTAAATACATCATCATTTGGCTGTAGCCAATCAAAATTAAACTTCGAATCATCTTTTACACCACCCAAGCAAAAATCGTGACGACAATCGCAATCAATGAGACCAGTTGGACGATAAATTTAGTTCCAAAATAACGTTTCATCATCAATAAATTTTTGATATCGACCATTGGACCAAAAACCAAAAAGGCAATGACCGGTGTTACACCAAATAAACTCAATAAGCTGCTCCCAATAAAAGCATCGGCTTCAGAACACAGCGACATAATGACTGCTAGAGCTAACATGACTAAAATCGCAAATAATTTAGTCGATCCTAATGTCAAAATAATACTAGTTGGCAAATAGACTTGTAAGCCTGAGGCAATCAATGCTCCAATAATCAAATAACGTCCAGTATCAAAAAACTCATCGATGCTGTGTTCAAACATGTGACTGATTTTTTGCATCTTCTTGACTTGAGGTTTGTGGGTACATGTTTCATTTGTCAGACTGTGTTCATGATGGGTATGAGTAGTCTGGTACGATTCTTTTAACGGATTTTTAGTATAAATATACGCCAACCAAATACCAACAACTAAAGCGACTAGTAAACTTCCTGTCACACGCAACAAGACAAATTTCCATGAATTGCTAAAAGCAATAAATGTCGAAAATAATACGATCGGATTGATAATTGGTGCCGTTAGCATGAATGGAAAAGCTGTATAGGTTGGCACTTCTTTTTTTAAAAATTGATGAACAATCGGGACGATCCCACATTCACATGATGGGAAAAACACCCCTAGGACTGACCCAACAATGATTGCTAAAAATTTATTTTTCGGTAATAGTTTATTCACACGTTCTGCACTTAAAAAGACATGCAAAAAGCCTGAGATCAAACATCCCAATAACACAAAGGGTAACGCTTCGATCACGATCGACAAAAAAATCATGCCCATCTGCAAAATCGAAGTTGGTAATGACTCAAACATAAGATTCTCCTTTTGATTTACTTTGATCCTTTTCAAAAGATACACTTAAATCGTCTAAAAAACTAGTACTGATGTATTTTTTTAATAAAATGTAAAAAACCACATACCGCTTAGAGGCATGTGGTTGTGTTTACTTATATAATTTCGTCCGTAAACGTAGTGGTATCACCAGAATGAAGGAAGTAAATCAATGTTTGGAGCTCATTGGTTAAATCAACATTTTGCACTAAAATATCACTTGATGCTGTAATTCGAGCAGGTGTGAAGTTTAAGATCCCCTTGATCCCCGCTTCGACCAATTCATTGACAACATCTTGTGAACGTTGTGCAGGAACGGTTAAAATCGCGATATCAATTTGCTGAATGGCGATCTGCTCTTTCATGTCTGTCATTGGATAAACTGGAATGCCATCGACGATTCGACCCACGATATCTGGATTCACATCAAATGCTGCACTCACACGGATACTATTACTTTGATGAAACTTATATTTTAATAGCGCGCTTCCTAAATTCCCGACACCTATTAAAGCCACATTAGTCATATGATCATCATTTAATGTACGTGCAAAGAATTGCATCAAGTCATTAACGTCGTATCCATATCCGCGTTTTCCTAACTCCCCAAAGTAAGAAAAATCGCGTCTGATCGTCGCACTATCGACTTGTACAGCTTCACTTAACTCTGTTGATGATACTTTCTTTTTCCCCGCGTCATTTAAAATTCTTAAATAGCGATAATACAAAGGCAACCGCTTAGCTGTTGCTTTTGGAATTTGATTGTCTTTCAAAATTAAAACCCTCCATTGTGAACAATTCACTAGTACAAGTGTCATGATACAAAATTCACGTGTAAAAGGCAATTTGATTGCTCAAAATTTAGCAATTTTTCACAAATTTCTTTTCACTACTTCTCACAAGTATCGCTAGTTTTAGCAAAATATGATAGACTAAGCATGCACAAATCCTATTATTACACGAATTTAAGATCAATTGCTATTACGATACAGCAAAGAAAGAGGATCCTATGATTTTATTACAAGTCAATCAAGTTGCCCGATTATTTGGTGCAGATGTTTTATTTCAACAAATTCAAATGGAAATCAGCCAACATGCTAGAATCGGCTTAGTTGGGCGTAACGGTGCTGGAAAATCCACCTTACTCAAGATTATCGCTGGCGTGGAGCAACCCGATGAAGGCGCCGTCATCAAGACAAAACAAGCAACACTAAGTTACCTAGCACAAGATACCGGACTGATTTCAGATAAAACAGTCTACGATGAAATGCTCGATGCTTTTTTTGATATTCGTCAATTAGAAGAAAAAATGCGCAAAATGGAATACAAAATGGGCGAAATTGATCCTACTACAACAGCCTATACCCAACTTTTAGCAGAATACGACCGAATCCAACATGAATTTACTGAGCGTAACGGTTACGGTTATGAAAATGAAATCCGCTCTGTCTTACACGGATTTCATTTTGACAAGTCATTTTATGACCAAGCGATTGCGACCCTTTCTGGTGGTCAAAAAACCCGGTTAGCCTTAGCGAAAATGCTCTTACAAAAACCGGATATCTTAATTTTAGATGAGCCGACAAACCATTTAGATATCGCAACACTCTCTTGGCTTGAAACCTACTTGCAAGGCTATAGCGGTGCGTTACTGATCGTCTCTCACGATCGCTATTTTTTAGATAAAGTAGTCACCGAAGTCTATGAACTTAGTCGCCATAAGATGCGCCATTACAAAGGAAACTATAGTCGTTATCTTGATGAAAAAGCTGCACAACTTGCTACAGATATGAAAGCTTTTGAGAAACAACAAGATGAAATCGCAAAATTAGAGGATTTTGTTGCGCGTAATCTAGTGCGTGCCTCTACGACAAAACGCGCCCAGAGCCGTCGAAAACAATTAGAAAAGATGGATCGTCTCGATCGGCCACAAGGTGATGGAAAGTCTGCTCATTTCTTATTCGAAGTCGAAAAACCCTCGGGCAATATCGTCTTACAAGTTGCAGATGCTGCTATTGGATATGAAGATACAGTGTTAGCCGAGCCGATCAACCTTGATATTCGCAAACACGATGCAGTCGCGTTAGTGGGCCCAAATGGAATCGGAAAATCGACTCTGCTAAAATCGATCATTCACAGACAACCGTTTTTAAAAGGAACTGCAACCTTTGGCGCTAACGTTTCTGTCGGTTACTACGATCAAGGACAAGCTGAACTTTCGCTACGCAAGACGATTTTACAAGAACTATGGGATGCGCATCCTACGCTACCAGAAGGTCAGATCCGGACTGTTTTAGGTAGTTTCTTATTTTCTGGCGAGGATGTGGAAAAACCCATCGGCTTATTAAGTGGTGGTGAAAAAGCGCGTGTTGCTTTGGCAAAACTTGCGATGGATCATGACAATTTCTTGATGCTAGACGAACCGACAAACCATTTAGATATCGACAATAAAGAAGTACTGGAAAATGCGTTGATCGATTACGATGGTACGATCTTCTTCGTTTCGCATGACCGCTATTTCATTAATCGAATCGCCTCGACGGTCGTTGAATTATCTGAAGAAGGTTCCCGTGTCTTTTTAGGTGATTACGATTACTATCTAGAGAAAAAACAAGAAGAAGCTGAGTTACGAGCATTGCTAGATAAGCCAAGTGTCGAAACAGTCGTCTCTGAAGACAAGCAAAATTTTCAACAATCAAAAGAAAAACAAAAAAAAGTCCGTCAACTGCAACGGAAAATTGATGAGATCGAAGCACAACTGTCGGATCTAGAAAATGAACATCGTCAGTGTCAAGAAGAAATGGTGAAATCAGAAAACTTGAACAATCATGTCCTCTTGCAAGAGCTGACAGAAAAAACGAATACGATCGAAGCACAACAACTCCAGTTGATGGAAGAATGGGAAACGGTTAGTTTAGAATTGGAAGAAGAATCTGTGTAAAAGCGGATGATGAGGGAAAAGATGAAAAAATTTATTGGGGATCGTGCATTTTATCTGCACGTATTAACGATCGCGGTCCCGATTATGATCCAAAATGCCATTACAAATTTCGTAGGTTTACTCGATAATTTAATGGTTGGTCAAATCGGTACCGCACAAATGTCGGGTGTCGCTATTGTCAATCAACTGATTTTTGTTTTTAACTTAAGTATTTTTGGGATCGTTTCTGCTGCGAGTATTTTTGGGACGCAATTTTATGGAAAACGAGATTTCGTTGGGATGCGTGACGCGTTTCGCTTCAAGTTAGTTGGCAATGCACTAATGTGTATAGTAGCCATCTTAGTCTTATGGTATGCACAAGATTACTTGATCTCTTTATATCTACATGGAGATACAGAGATTCAACAATTGCAACTAGCCCACGATTCCGCACGTGACTTTTTATGGATCATGTTGTTCACCTTACCTTTTTTTGCGCTCTCTCAAAGTTATGCGAGTTCATTGCGTGAAATGGGGAAAACCATTGTACCAATGTTTGCCAGTAGTACGGCTGTCATTATCAATACCGCGCTGAATTTTTTACTGATTTTTGGATTATTCGGCTTTCCCAAATTAGGTGTTGTTGGTGCTGGTATCGCAACTTTGGTGGCCCGTATTTTGGAATGTGCGATCACTGTCATTTGGGTGCACGCGCATGCAACTGAGCATCCTTTTTGTCTACACGTTTATCGGCAATTTCATATTCCGTGGTCATTGTCAAAACGTATCTTGATCAAAGGTTCTCCTTTGATGGCCAATGAAATTTTGTGGGCGATCGGCCAAACAATGATTCTCCAAGCGTATTCAGTTCGTGGATTATCTGTCATCGCATCGTTAAATATCGCCTCGACAGTTTCAAATTTGTTTAATATCGTTTATATGGCTTTAGGTAGTGCGGTAGCTGTCATTATCGGCCAATTGCTTGGATCAAATAAGATGCAAGAGGCACGTGATGCAGCTCGAAAATTATTATTTTTTGCGGTGATGAGCTGTTTCACGATCGGGATCATTATGCTAATCGTTGCCCCCTTATTTCCTGCTATCTATCAGACTGAACCCGAAGTCAAAGAACTTGCCAGTAAGTTTATTCAAATTGCAGCGATCTGTATGCCTCTTTATGCGTTTAATCATGCCAGTTACTTTATTTTGCGCTCTGGCGGCCAAACATTTATTACCTTTTTATTCGATAGCGTCTTTGTCTGGACGATCACATTTCCATTAGCTTACGTCTTGAGTATGCACACGGCACTTTCGATCGTTTTTGTTTACTTTATCTGTCAAGCGGTCGAGTGGATCAAAAGTTATCTAGGTTATCGTTTGATTCGTTCTGATGCCTGGATGAAAAACGTCACCCAAACGATTTAAAAGGAGGAGTATAATGGAATTACGTAGATTAGAAGCAAAAGACAATCAGCAGTTGGCTGATTTGATTCGAAAAAGTTTAGAAGAAGCCGATCTAGCGATTCTTGGAACAGCCTATTTTGATCCGGAATTAACTACGCTTTATTCGTATTATGATCAAGCAAAGGCTGCTTATTGGGTCATTTCCGATCAAGGAACTATTATCGGTGGGATCGATATTGCACCATTAGCCGGTGTGTTGCGAACATGCGAATTACAAAAACTGTATGTATCTTCTGCCTATCAAAAACAAGGACTTGCCCAAAAACTTATGGAAACAGCCCTTTCGTTTGCTAGTCAGCAGTATGAAGTTTGTTATTTAGAAACACATCATTCACTAGAAACTGCCTGTCGATTGTATGAACGCTTTGGATTTCAAGCATTATCTGCACCGCTTCTTGATACAGAACATCAGGCGATGGATCGTTGGTATCAAAAGAAATTTTACGCAAACTAAAAAATAGGACACAAAAAGGTGTAGTACATCACTCCTTTTTTGTGTCTTATTTTTGGTTAAGGATCGGTTAATTACGATACATCTTCAATTCTAAAAATAGATCATTATAGATTCCTAGATACTCAGGACCCAGGTCTTTGTAGACTTCCATTTTTTTCAAGGCATCTTCTGACGGATAAAATTGTTTATCTTCAGTAATGTCTTTTGGCAACAATTTCAATGCCGCTTCATTTGGTGTCGAATACCCAATGTATTCTGCATTTTGAGCTGCATTTTCTGGTCGTAGCATAAAATTGATGAAGGCATACGCACCTTCTTTATTTTGTACCGTTTTAGGAATCACGATATTGTCAAACCAAAGATTGGTTCCATCATCTGGAATGACATAGTGTAGATGCTCATTTTCAGCCATCATATCGGCTGCTTCACCTGAAAATGTCACGGCAACCGCACTTTCTTCGTTTTCCATATACATTTTGATTTCATCTGCAACAATCGCTTTGATATTTGGTGTCAGTTTTTTTAATTTATCATAAGCTTGATCTAATTGATCCATCTGTTTACTATTTAAAGAATATCCTAGACTATTCAAGCCTAATCCAATGACCTCACGCGCACCGTCAATCAACATAATATTATCTTTTAACTCTGGGCGCCACAAATCATTCCAAGACGTAATGTCTTTTCCATCGACCATCTTATCGTTATAGACGATGCCTAATGTTCCCCAAAAGTATGGAATCGAGTACCGATTATCCGTATCAAAATCAAGATTCAAAAAGCGTGGTTCGATATTTTCTAATCCGGTGATTTGTTTGTGATCTAAAGGAGTTAACAAATTCGCTTTGATCATTTTTTGGATCATGTATTCACTAGGAATCGCAATATCATACGCCGTGCCACCTTGTTGGATTTTCGTAAACATCGCTTCGTTTGAATCAAATGTGTCATAATTGACTTTATAGCCAGATTCTTGTTCGAATTTCTTCAAAAGCGCTGGATCGATATAGTCGCCCCAATTGTAAATATTTACAACCTTCGCACCAGACATTCCAGTTGACCGTTCTAATTGATGTGCGGTGGCAATCAATACAAAGATCACAGCGACAATCCCGATAATTAAAGAAGTTAATTTTCTCATCGTAAAATCGTCGCCTCCACTCTAGTCTTTTTCGCACGTTTTGGTCGATTGTCTTTACTGATAAAGTAATACCCGATCACTAATAACATGGAGAATAAAAAGACTAACGTACTTAACGCATTGATCTCTAAACTGATTCCTTGTCTTGCTCTAGAATAGATCTCCACCGATAACGTAGAAAAACCATTTCCAGTTACAAAGAACGTTACTGCAAAATCATCTAGCGAATACGTAAAGGCCATAAAATAGCCGGCAATGATCCCTGGAGATAGATATGGCAAGATGATATTTTTGACGACTTGAACTTGATTGGCACCTAAATCACGGGCTGCATCGATCATCGAATCATTCATCTCTTGTAATTTAGGCATGACCATCAAGACAACGATGGGGATACTAAAGGCAATATGTGACAACAGAACACTGAAAAAGCCTAAACTAAATCCTCGGATCCACGAGCCGATCAATGTGAAAAAGATCAAAAAGCTGGCACCGATAATAACATCTGGTGAAACCAATAAAATATTGTTTAACCCTAAAAACAGCGCGCGTGTTTTACGTTTTTTCGTGTAATAGATCATCATCGCACCGATCGTACCAATTGCTGTTGCCATCAGTGAAGATAAAAAAGCCAACATAAACGTATCAAGTACAATAATCAATAAGCGAGTATCTTCAAATACGGAACGATAATTATCCCAAGTAAAACCAGTAAATTCATTCATCGTGCCCCCATCATTAAATGAATAGTAGATCAAATAAAAAATCGGCGCATAGAGCACAATAAAGACAAGTAAAAGATAAAGATTGGACCATTTAAATGCGGTTAATTTTTTCATCTGCTTCCTCCTTTACCTTTACGCGATTCACCAGTAAAGAACATCACGATAAACATGGCAATAATCAAGACGACACCGATCGTCGATCCCATTCCCCAGTTTTGTGTCACCAAGAAATGTTGTTCGATCGCTGTTCCTAGTGTAATCACACGGTTTCCACCAATCAAACGTGTCAGCATGAATAAGGAAAGTGAGGGAATAAAAACAGCTTGTACCCCGCTTTTTACCCCACTTAAAGACAATGGAAAAATCACGCGTCGAAATGTCTCAAATGAATTCGCTCCTAGATCCCGGCTCGCACTGATCAAAGATGGATTCAATTCTTCTAATGCATTGAAAATTGGCATGATCATAAATGGCAACTCAATATAAGTCGCAACCGTTAAAAAACTAAAATCAGTAAATAAAATCTGTTCTGGTCCGATCCCAAATAACCCCAAAAAATTATTGATGCTACCGTGAATACCAAAAATCCCAATAAAAGCGTACGCTTTTAGCAATAAATTGACCCAAGTAGGCAAAATAATCAGCAACAACCATAAATTTTTATGTTTGAGTTTCGTCAAAAAGTAGGCTGTTGGATAACTGATGATCAAGGTAAATAAGGTAATCAAAAAGGCATACCATACAGAATTTAAGGTCATCGTTAGGTATTTTCCTGAAGTGAAATACGTTTGATAATTGACCAAAGAAAACTGACCATCGATGTTAAAAAATGATTGATAGACAATCAACAAGACCGGTGCGATCACAAATAGCAACAGCCAAAAAAAATACGGGATCGCATACAACGGGCGTTTTTTAGTCATGTGCTTCCTCCTATTCTTCGTAACTTTCTAGACGAGCATCAAAATCTTCTTCAGACTCATTAAAGCGCATGACGTGGATATCTTCTGGCTCAAAATCTAATCCGATCTGACTACCTTCTTTTGCTTTTTTCGTTGAATGGACCATCCATTCGTTGCCTTGTTCATCATAACAAATGATTTCATAATGAACGCCACGGAATAATTGAGTATCGACATTGACACTCAGCTTGCCTTTTTCTACTGTAGTCAGTGAGAGATCTTCTGGTCGAATCACGACTTCTACTGGTTCATTTTGACGCATGCCACCGTCGACACATTCAAAGACTTTACCGACAAATTCGACTTTATTGTCTTCAATCATCACACCATTAACAATATTGCTTTCGCCAACAAAATCTGCCACAAAATGATTAATCGGTTCATCATAAATATCCACCGGTGTCCCACTTTGAACGATCTTTCCTTTATTTAATACAAAGATTTCATCACTCATTGCTAGTGCTTCTTCTTGATCGTGTGTGACAAAAATAAAGGTGATCCCCAAGCGTTGCTGCAATTCGCGCAGCTCGTATTGCATATCTGTTCGCAGCTTTAAATCAAGCGCAGATAATGGCTCATCAAGTAATAATACTTTAGGTTCATTAACGATTGCTCGAGCAATCGCCACTCGTTGACGTTGACCACCAGACATTTCACTGATTTCTCTTGTTTCATATCCGGCTAGTTGAACAAGTTTTAAGGCCTCCGTTACTTTTTTAGCAATTTCAGCTTTAGGTAATTTTTTTATTTTAAGTCCAAACGCTACATTATCAAACACATTCATATGTGGAAATAAAGCATAATCTTGAAAGACCGTATTCACTTGGCGTTGGTTTGCTGGAACGTCATTGATTCGCTTTCCTTCAAAAAACACATCCCCTTGCGTAGCCTCTGAAAACCCTGCGATGATCCGTAAAATCGTCGTTTTCCCGCAACCAGAAGGGCCTAATAAAGTGTAAAACCTTCCCTCTTCGATTTCAAAATTGACTTTTTTTAAAATCATTTCATCATCATATTGCTTCACGACATTTTGGAATGAAATAATTGGTTTCCCCATTTGTTTCCTCCTTCTCATTTTTCCTATACACGTACTAGTACTTTCTTGTACAAAACATACTGCTTAAGAATAGAATTTTTTTCAAAAAAACACAAGTCTAGAAGGCTACGTTTTGTTAAAAAATCACGAAAATCTAACCAAATTTTCCGTTGAAAAACAAAAATTATGTTATGATATTCGTGATTTACAGATTACAAAACACAATTGTATACACTCAAGGAGGAACTCCATGCGGATCTTAGTCACTCTAGGCGGAACAAGCGAATCGATCGATCAAGTTCGCGAAATTACCAATCAATCAACCGGACAACTTGGCACGTTTATCGCCGAACAATTTTTAGCTCAAGGTGCAGTCGTAGATGCTGTCGTTACCAAGTATGCAAAACATCCCAAAATGCACCCTAACCTTTCTTTACATTTAATACACGATACTCAGGATCTCACGCATACTTTAAATCACTTGTTGCAGCTTCATCCCTATGATGCAGTCATCCATAGTATGGCTGTCAGTGATTTTACACCTAAAGTCACCTTGTCTGAAGCACAATTATTAGCCGCGATGAATGCATGGCTAATAGAACATCCTAATGAACCTTTTTGTGCTGACTGGTTTCACACACTCCATGTGCAAACTGAAAATAAAATTTCGTCTGCCACCGACCATTTGACTGTCATTTTAGAAAAAACACCTAAAGTCATCCAAATGATCAAACAACTACAACCTGATACCTTGTTAGTCGGATTTAAATTACTCGTAGGTGTTTCAAAAGAAGAACTGTTAACGGTAGCAGCTAGTGCATTGGTGAAAAATCAAGCTGATTTTGTGTTAGCCAATGATTTGAGTGACATCAATCAAAAGCAACATATCGGCTACTTGCTCAATCAAGATGGGATCGTCGCCAAAGCTACTCAAAAACCAGCTATCGCGCAGATGATCTGTAACACATTAGTCCCTATTTTAAATGAAAGAAGGAGCCAAGCATGACCAAACGCATTGTTTTAGGTGTAAGTGGCAGCATTTCTGCCTATAAATCAGCCGATTTGACGAATGAATTAACTAAAGCTGGCTATGAAGTCGATGTCTTAATGACCCAAAGTAGCCAAGCCTTTATTACCCCACTTACCTTGCAAGCACTCTCTAAACGCAAAGTACATATAAGTGTTATGGATGAAGAACAACCGGAAAAAATCAATCATATCGAGTTGGCTAAACAAGCCGATTTGTTTATCGTCGCTCCAGCTACAGCAAATATCATTGCCAAATTAAGTCATGGACTTGCAGATGATCTGATTACGACCGTTGCCTTAGCTTTACCAAACGATGTCCCTAAATTGATTGCTCCAGCGATGAACACCGTAATGTATGAACATGTCTTGACACAAAAAAATCTTGCTTCCTTAAAGGAAATCGGCTATGATGAAATTCTTCCAAGACAAGCATTATTAGCCTGTGGCGATTACGGACGAGGTGCGCTCGCGTCACTCGATACGCTCTTGGAAGCCATCCATACTAAATTTAAGGCATAATCAGGGGGAACTTGTCATGAATCGTCGATCAAAACACTTCGACTTGGTATTAACCGCATTTTTTTTAGCTATTTTATTGTTATTAGCATCTGTACCGTTTTTAGGCTTTATTCCTTTAGGACCAATTAACGCAACGACGATGCACATTCCTGTAATCATCGCTTCTATCGTATTAGGACCGAGATTGGGAGGATTTTTAGGGCTATGTTTTGGCATTATGAGCATGATCCGCTCTACTGTGATCATTACACCGCTCTCATTTGTTTTCTCACCTTTTATCGCTCCGATTGGCGCTGAACACGGAAGTCTCTTTGCTTTATTTGTTGCATTGATCCCTCGAATTTTGATCGGAATCGTTCCTTTTTATGTCTATCGCACCACGATGAAACTGACAAAAGAACGGTATCAACCAGTAGCGCTCTTTATCGCTGGGATTTGCGGTGGATTAACCAATACGATTTTAGTCATGAATGGTATCTATTTTTTCTTTCAAGGTCAATATGCACAACTGATTGGAAAAAGTGGAGCTGCAGTATATACTGCCATCAACGGTATTATTTTAACGCAAGGAATTCCAGAAGCTCTAGTCGCTGGGATCGCAACGGCGGCGATCGCTACCGTATTATTAAAATTATATCAACGAACGCAATAAAAAATAGACCTTCAGGAAATGTGGCCACTCGTTTACCGATTGTGCCACTCACCTGAGGGTCTGTTTTTAGTGTTCGCCGATAATTCGAACTTCCGTTTCTAGCGTAACATCGAATTGCTCTTTAATCACTTTTTTGATATGTGCAATTAATTGGATATAATCTGTTGCTGTCGCATGATCGATATTGACGATAAAGCCTGCGTGTTTCATCGAAATCTGCGCGCCTCCTAAAATCATCCCTTGTAATTTTGCATCTTGAATCAATTTTCCAGTAAAGTACCCTTCTGGACGTTTGAAGACACTCCCACAAGACGGATATTCAAGTGGTTGTTTTTCTTCACGTAATCGTGTCAATTCTTGTACTTTTTCATCGATCATGATTTGCTCACCTATTTTTAGAGCGAACGTCACCGATAAAATGATCCCTTTTTGTTCTTGAAGTACGCTATGTCGATAAGAAAAATCCATCTCGTCTAGCGTCAATGTCTGGATTTCTCCTGTTTCATCTAAATACTCACAGCTGACAAAGACATCTTTGATCTCCCCACCATACGCGCCAGCATTCATATATACAGCGCCACCAATACTTCCTGGTATCCCGCAAGCAAACTCTAGACCAGTTAGCGTATGTTTAGCAGCAGCTTTTGACACGTCGATCAAGCGCGCCCCTGCTTCGACCGTGATCATCGTGTGCTCGATCGTCATGGTCTTCATTTTTGTCAACATCAAGACCACTCCACGAATTCCACCATCACGCACAATCAAGTTACTCGCATTGCCTAAGACGATCCAAGGCACGTTGTGTGTCTTACAATACTGTACTACTTGTTCTACTTCATGTTTTGTTTTAGGAAAGATCAAGTAATCTGCTGGTCCGCCTGTTTTGGTATAGGTATACTTCATCAACGGTTCATGTGTCAAAATCTCCATGTTTGGAAATTCCATCGTTAATCTTGCATTGTCCATTTTGTACATTCCCTCTCTTTTTTAACATCTGTTATAGTGTAGCATGATTTGCTTGTTCTTGCCTTAATTTCCTTTAAAAGCTTAAGAAAGATTTGGATAGCTTTCATTTAAAAACAAGATTCAGTAAAATAGAGGTAAGCAAGGAGGAATACAGATGAAATTTATTTCGTGGAACGTCAACGGCTTACGCGCTGTTATGAAAAAAAACTTTATGGACATTTTCGAAGAATTCGATGCTGACTTTTTCTGTCTACAAGAAACCAAACTACAAGAAGGCCAAATCGAAATGCCGCTAACTGGCTATCATCAGTATTGGAACTATGCTGAAAAAAAAGGATATTCTGGAACGGCTATTTTTACAAAGCATCAGCCACAAAACGTTACGTATGGGATCGGAATCACAGAACATGACCAAGAAGGACGGGTCATTACTTTAGAATATCCACAAGCCTTTGTGGTAACGTGTTATACACCAAACTCACAAAACGAGTTAAAACGTTTAGACTATCGAATGGATTGGGAAGATGCATTTTTGGCATATCTAAATACCTTAAATACAAAAAAACCTGTCATTTTATGTGGAGATTTAAATGTCGCACATCAAGAAATCGATTTGAAAAATCCTAAAACGAATCAAAAAAATGCTGGATTTACGCCGCAAGAGCGTGAAAAATTTACAGTCTTATTAGAAAATGGCTATATCGATACTTACCGCACTTTACATCCTGAACAAACCGGGGCTTACTCTTGGTGGAGTTATCGTTTTAATGCACGTAAAAATAACGCTGGATGGCGAATCGACTATTTTGTGATCAGCCAAGCGTTGCAACCTTATTTAAAAGAAGCCAATCTTTACCCGCAATTACTCGGTAGTGATCATTGTCCCGTTGAATTGGTATTAGATTTAGATATTACAACATGAATTTCTTAGCATTGGACTTTGAGACAGCTTCTTCAAAACCTCACAGTGCGTGTGCGATCGCGTTGACGATGGTCCGTGACAATCAAATCGTCGGTGAATTTTTTACATTGATCAAACCAGATAGTGAATTTTCACCACATACGATTCGTATCCACCATATCACACCTGAAATGGTGCAAACAGCACCCACTTTCGATCAGGTTTGGCCTGTAATCGCGCAATATTTCAATCCACATAGTTTGATTGTTGCGCACAATGCACCATTTGACAATCGCATATTGAGTGCTTGTCTAGCTTATTATCATCTAGAACAACCTACTTATCTTACTTTAGATACAGTAAGGACGAGTCGTAAATGTTATCCTACGCTAGCCAACCATAAACTCAACACGGTCGCTGATTTTTTAGCTATCCCTCTAAATCACCACGATGCGCTAGACGATAGCCGTGTATGTGCTAAAATTTTGATCCATCAAGCACGTCATGTTGACGAATCCGTGTTGAGACCTTTTGTCTCACTCTATCCGCATCAATGAAAAAACTGTAACAGACGTGGATCGCTTAAAAAAAGCCGGATCATTTTCGATAATAGGTGCACCTATTGCGATAATGATTCGGCTTATTTACGGTATTACTTTTATACTCGCCATTCTTTTTTAATGAGTGTGACAGAAGTCTGTCACACTCATTTTTTCAAAGACATGAAAGTTACTGCTTCAAATGGCACTTGCGGCAATATCTTTGCCATTTTAAGATCATAGTGAAATCCAAATTTTTCATAAAGATGAAGAGCGGATCGATTTTCTTTTAGTACGCTTAAACCTACTTGCGTTAATGTAGACTCTAATTGTAGCCATTCTAAAGCTTCTTCAACTAAAATAGATCCAATCTGCATATTTTGATAAGCTGGAGCAACGGCCACACCGACTTCACCGATTTCTGATGTGATCTTTTGAATCGTCACTACACCAAGACATTCCGTCGTTTTAGCAATTAAAAATAGGTGTTCTGTCGACTCATAAATAACGGCTAATTGGTCCGCTAATTGATCGCTAGATAACGTATAAAGCGCGGGATCAAAATAAACGGTATCACTTACCTGACGCATTTGGTTGATAAACTCCAAAATAATCGCGGCATCTTCTGGAATGGCTTTTCGAAAACTGACTTCCATCATGCAAATTCCATAATGCGCTCATAAAAGGCTTGTGCGCGTACACCTTCGATTTTAAAAGTGAGGTGACGGATGGTATCGTCGAGATCATCTTTCGTTAAGATGATTTCTAAAAAATCTAATGGAAGTTCTTCTAGCTGACGTCCCCATTCGACTACAGTCAACCCATCTCCTTCAAAATAATCATCCAGTCCCAATTCATCCGATCCCGAAATAACACGATAGACATCCATGTGATACAGAGGTAAGCGTCCACTCTCATATTCACGGATGATCGTATAGGTTGGACTTTTGATCATTTGCTCAATTCCTAGTCCCTTTGCGATTCCTTTAGTAAATGTCGTCTTGCCCGCTCCTAGATCACCAGTCAATAGTAATACATCTTGTTTATTTGCTACTTGGCCTACATGCGTAGCAAATGCGAGTAATTCATCGATTCCTTGTAAGCGCATAAAGCATCATCCTTTCTTTTCTTGCGATGAAAAAAGGAAAGTTCATCAACTAGAACTTTCCTTTTACTTGTTTAGCTATTTAGGGTTTGCGCTGCTGTAATAATCGATAGTTTGTACACATCTTCTTCATTACATCCACGAGACAAATCAGAAATTGGTTTATTTAAACCTTGTAAGATTGGTCCAATCGCTTCGAAGTTCCCAAAGCGTTGTGCAATTTTGTAGCCAATGTTTCCTGATTGTAAATCTGGGAATACAAAGACGTTGACGTGTCCTGCGACTTCTGAATCAGGTGCTTTTAAGTTTGCTACGGCTTGGCTATATGCTGCATCAAATTGTAATTCACCATCGATTGCAAGTTCTGGTGCCAATTGTTGTGCAATTTTTGTCGCTTCCGCTGTTGCGTCTACTTGAGGCGCTTTAGCAGAACCTTTTGAAGAAAAGCTTAGCATCCCAACTTTAGGATCGATATCAAATAATTGCGCAGTTTCTGCAGAAGCAACGGCGATTTCCGCTAATTCTTGTGGTGTTGGTGCAACGTTGATCGCGCAATCTGAGAAGATATATTTTTCTTGCTCATTTCCACGCATCATTAAAAATGCACCACTTGTACGGCTGATTCCTGGTTTTGTTTTAATGATTTGTAATGCTGGACGTACAGTATCTCCTGTAGAATGGATCGCACCAGAAACTAGACCATCTGTAATGCCCATGTACGTTAACATCGTACCAAAGTAATTTTCGTCTTTTAACAATGTTTCCGCTTGTTCACGTGTCACTTTACCGTTACGTCGTTCAACAAACGCATCGACGATTTGTTCCCAACGACCACAGTTGTCTGGATCATAAATCGTTAAGTCTGAGATATTGATTCCGCGTGTTTTCGCTGCTTTTTCGATTTCCTCGCGTTTTCCAATCAATACAGGTTCAATCAATTCTTCTCCGTTCAAACGTGCCACTGCACCTAGGATACGTGTATCTGTTGCTTCTGGGAACGCAATTTTAATTCCGCGACGTACGATTCTAAATTTTAAACTATCAAATAATTCCATTAGTGAAAACCCTCCATTTTTTACACATCATTCTCACTTATCATACACTATCTACACGAAAAAAAACAGTTTTTTCCTCCTGTATTACTATTTGGTAAGAAAGTAATGATAACTCTTTAAATCATTGATACGAACTAATCAGGAATTTGCCAATCGATTGGAGTTTGACCTAATTTTACCAACGTGTCGTTTATAGTGGAAAATGGCCGTGATCCAAAAAAACCTCGATAAGCCGATAATGGACTTGGATGTGCCGCTGTAATAATTTTATGTTTTTGTGTATCAATTCTTTGGCTTTTTTTCTTTGCAGATCCACCCCATAAGACGAAAACAATTGGAGTTTGGCGTTGATTTAATGCATCAATAACAGCATCTGTAAACTGTTCCCACCCTTTTTTCTGATGCGAATTGGCTTGATGTGCTTGAACTGTCAAGACCGTATTGAGCAATAAGACTCCTTGTTTGGCCCATGCATGTAAATCGCCATGTGTCGGGGGAGTGACATGCAAATCATCTTGCATTTCTTTGTACATATTTCGTAAAGAAGGCGGAATTTTTTGGCCCTTTGTAACCGAGAACGCTAATCCATTTGCTTGGTGATCATTATGGTAAGGATCTTGCCCTAAAATAACGACCTTAACTGCTTCATAAGATGTTTGATGAAGTGCTTCAAAAATCAACTCACGAGGTGGAAAAACTTGGGTTGTTTGATAGGCTTGATCCACAAATGTCTTTAATTCACGCATCTTAGTCGTTTGACAGATAGGTGATAAAACATCTGACCAAGTATTATTCGCCATAGAATCCGACTCCTTCATCGTGCCACCCTTGATTGACTAATGCTTGTTTTTCACCGGCGTTAAATGTATAGTGATGCGTTCCTGTTTTCGCATTAGGATTATAGACACGCAAGATCTCTTTTGCTCCAGTTGAGTAAAAACTGATCCCTTCTGCTCTCCATCCAACTGAGACTAGATGATTGACTTCTTGTTGTTGCGTTGTGTAATGATGGTCACCACTATTTGGATTGTATACGCGATATACAGGATCCCCAGTCAACGAAGTATGCCACGCGATGCTCTCATAGCGCCATCCAACTGTAACCAAATGTTGTTTTTCATTCGTATCATACGTATAAAAATGCTCACCACTATTTGGATTATATAAACGATAAAGCGCGACTGAATCAGCTGACGGCTGATCATATTGTGTTAGATCATAGCTTTCGATCAAACGATTCAATTTTTGATTATACTGTGGATCGGTTGCATATTTGCCAGTTAAAAAAGCGGTCGCATCTTGATAAGTGGGCGCATTGCTTTTCCAAGCACCCGCATAATAATACACTCCCGGTGAAAAAGAGCGCGTCTTTAATTTATGCACATTATCTAGTAATGATTCATTGTAAGAAGGATACTTTTTAAACGCCGCATTGACTTTAATCCATTTATTGTTTACAAACTCCGAGGTTTCGATCATGACAGAGGCGCCGTTATAGTCTCCTTTGATTCCAAAAAGATTATGATTGGGTGGTGAAGCTAGCTTGCTTTGGCCCCAATTACTTTCAAGAATCGCTTGTGCAATCATGACTGAAGCATATAAATCATTATCTCCTGCTAAAACTCGAGCATCTTCTCCAACGCTTTCAATAAATTGTTGCTGTGCAGGTGTCGTCGCTACACTTGCAGCTTCACTTGTGATAGGTGAGATTGCATACATGCCAATTCCCAAACCAATCGCAACCGTCGTAAGCATTAATCGTTTTTTCACGTCATCTCTTCCCTTTTCTATAATCATTTTTCTAACTTTCTTCTTTATGGTACACTATCTTTGTCTACCGATGCAATTAAAAAAGGGAAGTGAATGGATATGTCTGAGTATTTTATCCAAGAACAACGTTTAGGAACAAACACCCAAACAATCGTTAAAAATCGTGAGGGACGCGCACTTTATTTGTTGATCGGACACTGGGGAAGTAAAAATGACGTTTTATCTTTATACCACATGGATGGTGCACTAGCAGCTCGGGTAAAACAAACGAGTATGTTAGTAGGTAGACGCTTTGATTTGTATCTAGATGTTCAAAAAGTCGGGACGTTAAAAAAAATATTTAATTGGCCTGGTGATTTTTATTATATCGGTCACTTGCACTGGGCAGTGTATGGCAATATCTATCATCATCAATACGCTATCCGTCACTTCAAGCGGCAAGTGATGACGATGGATAAACGACCATTTTTAAAAGAAAATTATTATGTCTTAACGATTGATGATCCAAGAGATGCTCCACTTTGTATCTGCATTGCGGCTATTATGGATTATTGGCTTTATAATCGAAAAAAAGAGGCTGAACCCTATTTCGTTCAACCTCAATTTGCTTAGCTTAGGCTAAGCTTTTTTTGCATGTGGTCATAGGTATGTCCACTTAGTTGCTGTGTCGTCACCACCCGATACCCAAATCGTTCATATAATTTTTTAGCTTTAGGATTTTTTTGATCACAACATAATCCAATGTATTCATAGCAACTTTGCTGCGCTGTTGTTTCAACACTTGCAAGTAATTCTTTTCCAATACCTTGACCACGATAATCTGCTGCGACACAAATCGAATCTAAATACCACTCATTTGGCAATGTTTCTGGATCTGTGAATAAAGCAGATGGCTCTGCAATGTGATGTTTTTGTACAATTGTTTTCCACGCATTATCGATAGCTTGCTCGTCAGCTGCTGGATATCCAAATGCTACTCCAGCAATTTTTCCTGCAACTTCTTTGACGATCGCACGCGTTTCACTATATCGATACGTTTCATCTTCCATCGCTTCAACGACGAATTCTAATAACTCGTTTTTGGTATAACGAGACACTAATGGAAGCTCCATATCACAAAAGATAACATACACTAATTCTGCCATTTGCTTACGATCTGCTGGTACTGCTTGTCGAATCATTTTTTTATTCCTTTCTATTTTAAACTAGTCCTTATTTTACTTTCTTGATATACTACATGAAGAAAAGGAGGTTTTGGCATTGAAGATACTTTATATTTCAATTTCGGGAAATACCCGCTCGTTTGCAACGCGCTTAAAAGCTTACGCGGATGCACAGGATACTCCATTTTCGCTAAAAGAGATCCACGACAATACACCATTTACCAATGAAACAGAACCCTTTGTCGTCTGTGTTCCTACCTATTTGGAAGGTGGTAATGGAATCGATTCTGGGGATCAAGAGATTTTAACAGAAGCGATGCGTGACTATATCGATTATGGCGATAATGCTCATTATTGTAAAGGGATTATCGGAAGCGGTAATAAAAACTTTAACAATCAATATTGTTTGACTGCGAAACAATACGCTGCCCAATTTCAAGTTCCGTTTCTCGGTGATTTTGAATTGCGCGGTATGCAAGATGAAATCGAAAAAATTTATCATGCGATTTTGAGCTGTTAACTTATCCACATCCAATGGATTGCTTAAAAAGTTTCACACTAAATAAAGTCATGATTCAATTGAGATAGGCGAAGATAGACTTCTTTTCTTAAAATCGAATCCTAAAAATTATTTGATTGTGAAACATCTTAAAAGGCTTTTTCAATAAGTCTTGACAAATAAAAAAACCAGATCGATTCATTTTAAACGAACAAATCTGGTTTTTTTTCATTTAGTTTACGGCTTTAAAAAAAGAATCCCGGCTGTATTGCTTCCCTGCTAAAATATCATACGTGATCATTTGATAATCACGAAAAATTGCCGCTTGTTCTGTCGTAAGCGTGCGGGTAGCTTCCCATTTTCCTTGTTGATAACTTTGATTGTTTTCTTCAGCTGGTAAAAATTGGGCAACTTGGTGTAACAATTCGTAAAAACCTGAGATCGATAATCCTTGATTGACTAATAATTCTGGCGCAAAATAGTATGGACTAAGCACTAAGTCAGTTTGATTCGAAAGAGCCTGTTTCGAATCAAAAAACATAAAGTCCGTTAAATGCATTTGTACGTCTTCATTTTGTGCTTTGATCGTGTCATCGTAAATTCCTGGCAGATGATCGCCCCAGAAAACCACAAGCGTTCGTTTATCTAAAGTCTTTAATTCTGCTAAAAAATCCACAAAAGCCTCACTACTGATATGGATATCTTCTAAATAATCTTCTGCTGCAGTTGAATCAAAGCCTTCCATTTTATAAGGATGATTATCGTATTTTGTTCCATATGGCATATGCGTTTGCATCGTGACTAGATGGACAAATTGTGGGACGTCAGTTTCTTTTAACTGGTCGACGACTTTTTCGTAGGCGCTTTGATCTGAAATATATGGATTGTTTTCTTGACGAATCGGTTCTTCAAAATCTGTTTGATCATAAAAATCGTCAAATCCCAATAAAGTGTACACTTCTTTTCGTTTATACATCGACGTATCATAAGGATGGATAGCTGTCGTTTCGTATTCTTGAGCATTTAAAAAGGATACAATTGAAGGCAATGCTTCAAGCTTAGGTACTAACATTGTATAAGGCGTGGTCATTTGAGGTGCAAGCAAACTCATCGAAAATCCCGTCAGTGCTTCAAATTCGATATTTGCGGTCCCTCCTCCATAACCTTGAGAAAGCATTTGTCCAGAAATCGTCGTTTGTTTTTGTTCACGATAACGAGTCAAAGGATCTGTAGGCAGTGTGATCCCGTTTAAGCGTGAAGGATCTGAAAAACTTTCACTCATCACGTATATGATATTCGGTTTTTCTTCACTAACACTTTGCGCCTTTGCTTGTGTGTTATAACGGGCGACGATATCTTCAATCGCTTCTTGTGAATAGCCCTCAACTTCTTCCATTGTTGGGACGAATAAGTTATATAAAAAACCACCCACAAATCCCACGTTATAATAATTCATTTCTTGAGAATACGGAATCCATAATGCCGTTTTGTTATATGCTTGACGCATTATGTTATCTTCTTGATTAAACTGACTTAAACTCACTAGCCCAAATGATGTCACACAGAGTAAACACAATCGTTTGACCTGAAACCATTTTGGTCGTTTTAAACTTAAGATCAGTTGGCACATGACCAAAAACAAAACGATCACAGCACCGATAAACAACAACCAAAAGAGCCAATTCGGGATCAAATCGCGAAACATTTGAAATTGAAACATCAAGCGAATGTCATCAGGATAGAATGGTTCATTGCGGTAGTTCATTTTTTGACTCGTCACAAATCCTGCGAGTCCGATCATAAACACATAGACGAAACTTCCGACTTTATATGACCCTAAAAAAGCACTTAAGAAAAAATAAAGTATCGCCAAACAAACACTACCTAGTAAAAATTTTTCTGTATGCCATTCAAATGCAAATTTATAAGCCAATTCTAGCGAAAAATGATTTTGGCACCATTGTAAATAAACATGTGAACTAAAAATAAGCAAGCATGCTAACAGCAGATGAAGCCATTTGGCAAGAAAAGATGTACGATACATCACGATCACTCCTAAATCAGAGAATAAAAAAAAAGAGGAAACATTGCTGTTTTCCTCTCGACGTTGTTGACAGAGTCTTCCCCAAAACTCCTGTAATGTTATTATAAGACAATCATGAAATTGTTGCAAATAAAATCCTGTTAAATTCTAAAAAATAACAGTAGAAACTTTAAAATCAGTGTTATTTTTACTTCCAAAAATCATCGAAGATCGTAATTGGTAAGTGACGTTTGTGTTGTGTTTTCCCCCACCAACGTTCGATGGTTTCTTGATCTTCTAAACTAACCGTTTTGCCTTCTAGATAATCATCGATCGCATCATATGTTACACCAAGTGCGACTTCATCGGCCACTAATGGACGGCCATCTTCCAAATCTGCAGTGGGGATTTTGGTATACAATGCTTCTGGTGCACCAAGTTCTTTTAATAACGCCTTTCCTTGACGCTTGTTTAAGCGAAATAAAGGGAGAATGTCTGCCCCTCCATCCCCATATTTAGTAAAAAATCCAGTAATGTTCTCAGCTGCATGATCCGTTCCTAAAACGGCTCCGTTGCGTTCACTTGCAATCGCATATTGTGAGATCATTCGTTGGCGTGCTTTGATATTGCCTTTATTAAAATCACTGACCGGAATTCCCGTATCTGCAATAGCTTGGACTTGTGCATCGACAGCTTCTTTGATATTCACACGAACATCGATATCTGCTTGGATAAATTCTAACGCGCGTTTAGCATCTACTTCATCAGCTTGTTCACCATAAGGTAAGCGTACGGCGATGAATTGGTAGTTAGGATTACTTGTTTCATTTCGCATTTCTTCAATCGCTAATTGTGCCAAACGTCCAGCTAATGATGAATCTTGACCACCACTAATGCCTAACACGAATGTTGTTAAAAAAGGATATCGTTTTAAATAATCTTTTAAAAAATCAATACTTTTACGAATCTCTACTTTTGGATCAATTGTTGGTTGAACGCCTAATTCAGCGATAATTTCTTGTTGTAATGTCATCTATCTTTCCCTCCAAACCCTTATTCTGCTACTTTAAAGCGTTGAACATTAGATCTTACTTCTTCGATCAAACGCATCTTATGGTTCCAGCATTCTTGTGACAAGTCAACTGGATACGGTTGCGGATTTAAATCGCGCTTGTATTCATCCCATAGCGAATCTAAACTCGCTTTTGAGTAGGCTTTGATCTCTTCTAAGGCTGGCAATTTGTAAACGAGCGTCCCTTCCTTATAAATATCTAACAGTAACGGACGTGCGTGAAAATCCTTAATTGTTTTATTGATAAACGTATGCACCGGATGGAACATAAAGAGTTCTGGCTGCATCCGAGGATCCTCGTCCCAAAGCGTAATATAGTCACCTTCTGATTTCCCATTAGAACGTCTCGTAATACGCCAGATTTGTTTCTTACCTGGAGTTGAGACTTTTTCAGCGTTACTTGATAGTTTGATTGTATCGACCATTTGACCTTGATCGTTTTCCATCGATACCAATTTATACACTGCACCCAATGCTGGCTGATCGTATGCGGTGATCAACTTCGTGCCCACGCCCCAAACATCGATTTTTGCCTTTTGCATTTTCAAACTTAAAATCGTACTTTCATCTAAATCATTTGATGCAAAAATTCGTGCGTCTTTAAAGCCTGCTTCGTCGAGTTGTTCACGAACTTTTTTTGAAATATACGCCATATCGCCACTATCGATTCTCACACCTAAAAAGTTGGTTTGGTCTTTCATCTCATTGGCTACTTTGATCGCATTCGGAACACCTGAACGCAAAGTATCATAAGTGTCGACTAAAAAAACACAATCGTGATGCGTTTTGGCATATGCCATAAAGGCATCGTAATCATTGCCATAAGATTGAACTAATGAATGCGCATGTGTCCCACTGGCTGGAATCCCGAAGATTTTACTTGCTCGGACATTACTTGTTGCATCTGCTCCACCAATAAACGCTGCACGTGTTCCCCAAATAGCCGCATCCAATTCTTGTGCACGACGGGAACCAAATTCTAATAACGGATCATCCCCAATGACTGACTTGATACGTGCAGCTTTTGTCGCGATCAACGTTTGGAAATTTACCATATTCAATAAAGCTGTTTCAATCAACTGTGCATGTGCGATCGGGCCTTCCACTTGAATTAAGGGCTCGTTGTTAAAGACTAATTCCCCTTCTTTGACTGCACGAACGGTACACGCAAATTTAAATTCACGTAAATACGCTAAAAAACCTTCTGAATATCCACCGACTTCACGTAAATACGCTAAATCTGTTTCGGTAAATGTTAAATTTTCTAAATACTGCACTAAGCGTTCAAGTCCAGCAAAAATCGCATAGCCATGTTGAAACGGCATGTCTCTAAAGTAACATTCAAACACAGCATGACGATCCGCTCTGCCTAATTCCCAATATGTCTGCATCATATTGATTTGATAAAGATCAGTATGTAGCGTTAAACTATCATCTGTATAGATATTTTGCATGCGTGCATCTCCTCTTTTTTAATCTTTCCTTATTTTATAACAGATGGATTGAAAAAAGAAGTAGAAATGTTTCTCTTCATCTATTCCCAATGATTCATTGTGAGTTTTTTTCATGCTATACTAACCTCACATAAGATTGGAGGAACTGATCATGGGAGTATTCGATGGACTTTTAGGTAACAATACAAAACCAAATACAGCTAAGGTGACACATGAATTGCAAGCGATTTTGATTGCAAATGAAACAGTCGATTTAGCATTCACTTTGATTCGAGACTTAGTCGTCTTTACAAACAAACGTTTGATCATTGTCGATAAACAAGGTGTAACGGAAAAAAGAGGCTGTGACAAATATTTGTCACAACCTCTAAAAATAGTGTTCCAAAAGTAGCTTCTTTGAAAAACAAGTCGCAGTATACCGAAATAGATGAATCGATTATCGGAAATGATGCGGCTTATTTCTTAGAGCGGCCCACTTCTGTCACAATAGTTTTTTACATCATGCCGCCCATCATTGATGGATCCATTGCTGGAGCAACTTTTTCTGGTTCTGGTTTATTCGCTACAACAGCTTCTGTTGTTAACAATAATGCCGCTACTGATGCAGCATTTTGTAGTGCTGAACGTGTCACTTTAGTTGGATCCACGATACCAGCTTCTAACATATTCACCCATTCACCAGTTGCCGCATTAAAGCCGATTCCAAGTTCAGCTTGTTTTAATTTGTCGATAATCACTGAACCTTCATAACCCGCATTTTCTGCGATTTGACGAACTGGTTCTTCTAAAGCACGTACTACGATGCGAATCCCTGTTGCCACATCGCCTTCTTCTTCTAATGCTGCTACTTTTTGAATTACGTTGACTAGCGCAGTTCCACCACCAGAAACCATTCCTTCTTCAACCGCTGCACGTGTCGCATTTAAAGCATCTTCAATGCGTAACTTCATTTCTTTTAGTTCTGTTTCAGTTGGTGCGCCAACTTTCACTACCGCTACACCGCCTGCTAATTTCGCTAAGCGTTCTTGTAATTTTTCACGATCAAAATCTGAAGTCGTTTCTGTGATTTGATTGCGGATCACTTGTACACGTGCTGCAATGGCTTCTTTTTCGCCAGCGCCTTCAACGATCGTTGTATTGTCTTTATCGACCACGACTTTGCTTGCGCGTCCTAGCATTTCGATCGATGCATCTTTTAATTCTAGACCTAGATCTTCTGTGATCACAGTACCACCAGTTAAGATCGCAATATCTTCTAACATAGCTTTACGACGGTCACCAAATCCAGGAGCTTTTACAGCGACTACGTTAAACGTACCACGGATTTTGTTTAATACTAAAGTTGGTAAAGCTTCACCATCTACATCATCTGCAATAATCAATAATGGTTTGCTTTGTTGTAAGATTTGTTCGAGCAATGGCAAAACGTCTTGAATATTTGAGATTTTTTTATCTGTGATCAAGACATATGGATTTTCTAACACAGCTTCCATTTTATCATTGTCTGTTACCATGTATTGAGAAAGGTAGCCGCGGTCAAATTGCATTCCTTCTACCACATCTAGTTCTGTTTCGATCCCTTTTGATTCTTCGATCGTAATCACGCCATCATTGCCGACTTTTTCCATTGCATCTGCAATATAACTTCCTACTTGTTCACTACCAGAAGACACTGCTGCAACTTGTGCGATAGCTTCTTTAGTATTCACGATTGATGAAATTGCATGTAGTTCTTCGACTGCGGTTTTTGTCGCCAACTCGATCCCACGACGTACACCTAATGGATTTGCACCAGCCGTTACGTTTTTCAAGCCTTCACGTACGATCGCTTGTGTCAATACAGTAGCTGTAGTCGTACCATCACCTGCGATATCATTTGTTTTTGAGGCAACTTCTGAAACTAACTGAGCCCCCATATTTTCAAAATGATCTTCTAATTCGATTTCTTTTGCAATAGTCACACCATCGTTTGTGATCAGTGGTGAGCCAAAGCCTTTTTCTAATACCACATTGCGGCCTTTTGGTCCTAAAGTTACTTTTACGGTATCTGCTAATTTATCTACTCCACGTAACATTGCTGAACGTGCATCTTCTGCAAATTTAATGTCTTTTGCCATTTTCTTCACCTCAAAAATAATTTTTTTATTCTACGATTGCAACGATATCTTTCGCTGAAAAAATCATATATTCAGTGCCTTCATACTTCACTTCTGAACCGGCATATTTTTCAAATAACACAGTGTCTCCCACTTTTACCGGAACAGGTGCTACTTCTCCATTATCGAGAAGACGTCCTTCTCCAACTGCGATCACGGTACCAGTTTGTGGTTTTTCTTTTGCTGCTGAAGCTAAGACAAACCCGCTAGCAGTTGTTTCTTCTTCTTTTGATACTTCGATCAATACACGATCACTTAATGGTTTTAACACGTTTTATCCCTCCAAAAAATAGGTTTTTAATATATTAGCACTCTCTTTAATCGAGTGCTAACTTACACAGATTATATTACTCATTTTTGTAGCAGAATGCAAGTTTTTTGAATAATTTTAAAAAATTCCCGGAAAAGCGATACCTTGTGTTTTTTTTGTTATACTAAGAGAAATGAAAGGAGAACGAGCATGTCTTTAAAAAAATATAGTCTATTGACGATTTTGATTTATGCTGTTTGCTACTTACTTCCAGCATTTTTCCCGATCAATTTAAGCTTATGGATCACCTTATTTACATATGTCCTTGGTGCAATCACGTTAAGTCTCGTCTATTTACGTCATGGATTGAGTCAATTTGAAAAACGTCCTGCCGATTGGAAACAAATCTTGACTTGGGGAATCGGAGGTATCTTTTTAGCTTTGATCCTTCAAGCCATCGCCTCTCAAATCGAAGTCGGTCTCTTTGGTGCCCCAGAGACATCGCAAAATACCGCACAGATTATCGGGTTTGTTCAATCACAGCCCTTCTTTATTCTAGCCGTCACAATCGGTGGCCCTATCATGGAAGAATTTGTCTTTCGCCGCGCGATATTATTGTCACTAGCTAGTAAGACACCACTTTGGTTTGCTATGTGTGTCAGTAGTTTACTGTTTGCACTGATCCATTTTGACGGACACTTATTGCTATATACCACGCTAGGATTGTTTTTTAGTTTTCTCTATCTCAAAACCGGTCGTATTTGGACATCGATTATCTGTCATGTCGGCATGAATACCTTAGTTGTCTTACTGACGATTTTCTTAACTTAAAAAAAGGGGGTGTGACAAACGTTTGTCACACCCCCTAAAAAGTGAATACCTAGTATTTCAGAAGCCATTTTTTCTGTCACAACTTCTTTTTAAATTGCAAATAATTCTGTCGCTCGATCCGGATCGGTATCATATAGTTTAAACGTTTCGTTGACCCCTTTATCGTATTCTTTTAGAATCGTCTCCATCGTCAGATGTGCCAACTCTTTCAAATTGTTCTCGCGACTCAAATGGCCTAAATAGATCCGTTTCGTTCGATCGCCAAGTAAATCTTTCATCGCTAACGCACCATCTTCATTTGACAGATGCCCTTTATCTCCTAGTATTCGTTGCTTTAAATTCCATGGATATGCACCCATGCGCAACATTTCTAAATCGTGATTGCTCTCGATCAGATAAGCATCTGCATCTTCAATAATCCCGCGAACGCGATCACTACAATACCCCGTATCTGTCAGTACAACAAACGATTTGCCCGCTTTATTGAATTTATAAAACTGTGGTGCTGCAGCATCATGTGACACACCAAAACTTTCAATATCTAGATCCCCTAATGTCAGCACACTTTCCATATCAAAAATATGTTTTTGCGCTACATCGACTTTACCGATCAATGGATCCATGGCTTGCCAAGTTTGTTGATTGGCGTAGACATCTAAGCCATATTTACGTGCAAGTACTCCCACACCATGGATGTGATCCCGGTGTTCATGTGTCACCAAAATCGCATCGAGATCTTCTGGTTTACGATCGACTTCACCTAGTAATGAAGTAATTTTTTTCCCACTCAATCCAGCATCAACAAGGATTCGTTTTTGTTCACTTTCGATATATAGTGAATTTCCCGAGCTGCCACTTGCTAAAATACTGACTTGAAATGCTTGGTTCGTTTTCATTACATCTGACCCCTTTTTGTTTCTTCTTTACGAGTATACGCGAAGTGCTAATAATTTTCCACCTTGCGCACAGAAGAATTCGTGATGATTCGATTACTAAAAGCATTAACCACTTCTAGTTGATGGGAGTTGTCCGCTTTTTCGATCGATACGATCCACGCAGGAATGTATACGTTTTGACCGCGTACATTTAAAATCAAGGTATAGGCTAATTGTGCCCATTCGATCGTGGATTTAACAGGTAAACGATTATTACTGTAAAGGGTTGAGATCGCTTCTTTTTCTGTATACAACGATATCGACTCTCGTAAAGGAGTGAGATTGCTAATATAGGTTTGTGTATAATTAGTATTGATGTAGTCTCCGTTTTCTTGCGTAAAATTGAAGACTAACTGACTAGAAGAATCGTTAATCGGAATGCCTTCATAAGACTGTGTCGCGATGATTTCCGTTTTTTCATCCGATAACGTAGAAAAATTACGCTGATACGTATACTCATCGCCACGAATCACACTTTTTTTCCAATAGGTTTGACTGGCATTGGCTAAGTCTTCTTCTTTTGGTACGATAAATTTATCCATGGTTTGATGAATCAAACGCGTGCCATCAAATTTTGTTTCGCCATCAGTCAATAACTGGGCATTATTTTTCTTAACTTCAGTATACAAACTTTGCATCGTTGCGGGTTTGGCGCTCAAATAATAGCCCGTCAAGCTTTGATCTGATAATGTTCCTTCGTAGCGAATACCGTCATTTTCCAACCGTTGTTCAATTGGAATCTTTTGACTTTCTGGCGATACGATCATTTGGTCGCTTTTTGATGCTTGGAAAATATTTAGTAAGAAAATATTCACACCTAAAAAAGCAATAAAGAAAATCCATTCAATTCGTCTAAATCCCATTAATGCTCACCTGCACTTTGCTGCAATTGTCGACTTAGTGCGTCTTGACTTTGCCATTTATGATCATATTTGATGTACCAAGTCGGAACGAGGTCGACAACGTTCGTATCCTTGATATCACTCCACTCATACCCAACCATAATCGCAGACACTCGACTTAAATCGAGCCCTTGTGCTTGTAAGTCTAATAAGACCGATTTATTGGAAGGAAGTTCGATCAGTTTATCCGATGGGATCGGAATTTGGATCGTATTCAAACTCGCTGCGATTTTTACTGACCATTCGTCTTGGTTTTGCGCTTTTTCTGTAAATTGCATCGACACTAGACCATCATTTTGATTGCTAAACACTGGAAAGCCTTCGACAAAAATCCGATAATTCAGTGTGTTCTCATAGCGATCAAGAAATCTTAAATTGCCATAATTCATTCCCAAGTTCCGAATATAATCGTAACTTTTCACATACAGATTATCATGGATCCCTGTAATATCGGTGTCTCGATATTCTACTAAGCGATTATCTAACTGCACGGTCATAACTTCTGATTGATCCGTCAACATCAAATCATTCGTATCATCACTAAGTGTCGCTTCTTGAGGTCTATGAAAAAAACTATCTCTAAATACCGAGTAAGGCTGCACTGTCGAGATATAACTATACAATTTCATCTGAACCGGTTGATCGACTAAATAGTGTTGCAATAATAATTCTGGTGTAAACGTCACACGTTGCCAATTGACTTTTTCTTGTTTTAAAATCGTTGCGATTTCGGATTCATCTACTGTAACGTTTGCACTTAAGTCTGATTTTTTAGCTGCATCGACAAAATGAATCGTTTTGGTTTCACTATTGTAACTCATTTGATCAAACATCAATTCTTTATCTAATAACTGCGCATCTAAGTCTAACTTGAGATCAAATAAATCAATCGCCTCATTCAGTGAGATGCGATTCATAAAAATAAAATCGAAGCCATTTTTGATGGTCGTTTTCTCAATAAATACATCAGCCGATTCGTAACTAGTCCATTTGGGCTGTTCCATTTCACTACTTCCGATCTCGCTTAAGACACTTTTGATCAATTGTTCAGAATTCGTCTCATTGGCTTGACTATCTGTTACAGAAACCAGTTGTAACGGTAAAAAAACATCCGTTAAACTACGAAAATTTTTAGTCGTCATTTCCCCTTGGGTATTGGTTTCACTTGCAATAGGTGTAGTAGCTACTGTTTTGGTCGGATTAAGCCAAATCAAGTAAGACAAGTAAAAACTTGTCACAATGGATAAACAAAGGGCGATTCTCAGTATCATTCGTTGCCATTTCATTCCCACCAATCCTCCTCATACGGTTCATAAGGTAAACTAATAAAAAATGTCGACCCATAATTTTCGCGACTTTGAGCCCAAATCGAACCGCCATGCGCTTTGATGACTTCTCGTGAAATCGCAAGTCCCAAACCAGTTCCGCCTTGCTGACGCGCTCTGGCTTTATCCACTCGATAAAAACGTGTGAAGATTTTGGTCAGATCTGCTTTTGGAATCCCTAGACCTTGGTCACGAATGCTCAACAATATGTGATTATGTGTTTCAGATAAAGAAACTGTAATTGTGCCACCATCTGGCGAATATTTGATTGCATTGTTCATAATATTGTCGATCACTTGAATCATGCGATCAGCATCGACTTCCATCCATAATTCACGTTGTGTAAACTCACGTCTGATCGTATAGCGTTTTGTTTGATTGGTGACCATCATGTCGAAACGATTTAAGACAAAATTGACCAACTCATTGAAATTGACCCATTCTTTTTGTAATTGCGCATTCCCACTATCCATTCGTGAAAGATTCAAGAGATCATTGATCATACGAATCATGCGATCGGTTTCATCTAACGTGACCTTTAGAAATTTCGGAGCAATCTCAGGATCTTGCCAAGCCCCTTCACTTAACGCTTCAATATAACTTCGCATACTCGTAAGTGGGGTACGCAGTTCATGCGAAACATTTGACACGAATTCTCGTCGTTCTTGTTCTGTTTTTTCTTGCTCGGTCACGTCATGGATCACGGCAACTAAGCCTGAAATAAAGCCAGATTCGCGACGAATCATGGAAAAATCGACACGCAAAATAAGCTGTCCGCTTTCAACTGAGTCAGATGGGCGTTCTAGTAGCAGTTCATTTTGATTTTCTAATAGATCGCGCAGCGTGTAATCTTCTTCCATATGCAACATCGTCAAAATCGATAATCCGATTGCTTCTTCTTCTGTTTTCAAATCCAGTAGCGATAATGCCATTTCATTGATCGTAATGACTTTTCCACGACGATCGGTTGCGACCACGCCATCGGTCATATGCGACAAGACACTATTCAATCGATTGCGTTCTGATTCGATCGCTTCTTGAGTCTCTTCGATTCGTTCAGCTAATTGATTAAAGGTATCTGCCAACTGGCCCAGCTCGTCTTGTGCATGGATCGCGACTTTTCCACTATAATCACCGCGAGCGATCCGGATTGCTTGTTGGCGCATCTCACCGATTGGTTGTGTAATGGAGCGTGCGATAAATAGCGCAATCACCATTGAGATCACTGCTGCAATAATCGAAGACGTAACAAAAATCAATGCGGTATTTTTGATCTGTTGATATTCTTTTTCCAAATCACTTTTGATATACAGAGCCCCAATAACCGCCTCCCCTGAAGGTGATTGGATTGGTTGCACATTGATTTGAACTCTTTTACCGTCAGGATCAACGGTAATAAAACTTTTTGCTGAAAAATCATCGATGTCGCGATAGTCATTACGTTTTCCAACTGAACTTTGATCGCTAACATCCGTCGTCGCTCTCACGATCCCTTTTTCATCCACGACACGCATTTCGATCACTTCTGCATTGTCGCTATTTTCTAGTAAGCGTTGGATGGCAGCATTTGTCGTGCTTTCATCGGTATTGTCTTGTTTACTTAACTCATTGGCCACGACGTAAGAAATCGAAGAGGCACTGTTGTTCATATCTGTAATAAAGCTATTGATGGTCGAACGTTCCAAGCCGCGAATAAAATACGCCCCGATAATCTCGATTGAAATCAACAAAATCAAGATAAATGTCAGGGCGATCTTAAAGTTCACCGACTGGAAAAAGCGAACTTTTGTTTTCATATAAGGCTTACTCCTGTTCTGGATTACGTAGGTAATAGCCAACACCACGACGTGTGACTAAGTAATTTGGATGACTTGGATTGTCTTCGATTTTTTCACGTAATCGTCTTACCGTCACATCGACTGTACGAACATCACCAAAATAATCATAGCCCCAAACCGTCTGCAATAAATGTTCTCTAGTCATCACTTGTCCGATATGTTTGGCGAGATAATGTAACAATTCAAATTCGCGATGTGTCAATTCGATCGCTTCATTGTGCTTGGTTACCATATACGCTTCAGGATGAATCGTCAGGTCCCCAATACTCAACTCGGCATTTACTGGCTCTTCTGCTTCTTTTGCACTCGTTGCGCCGCGACGAAGATTTGCCTTTACGCGTGCCACTAACTCACGATTTGAAAAAGGCTTCGTAACATAATCATCTGCACCAAGCTCTAATCCGAGCACTTTATCGATTTCTGAATCTTTAGCGGTTACCATAATGATCGGCATGTCGTACGTCTTGCGCACTTCACGCGCAACTTCTAATCCATCCATTTTAGGTAACATCAAATCTAAAAGAATTAAATCAGGTTCGACTTCACGCACCTTTTCAAGTGCTTCTTCTCCATCATATGCGGTAAATACTTCATATCCTTCTTTATTCAAATTAAACTTGACGATATCTGAAATCGGTTTTTCATCATCCACAACCAAGATTTTTTTCATATTGGCCACCTCTTTTTTCTTTCCGTTTACTTTATCTTTTCCATTATACAATATTTTGACGCGCGTTTCATCTTTCCCTAAAATCAAAAAAGAGCCTATTGGTTTGGGGAACCAATAGGCCGGAGTAAAAATGAAAAAGTGTTAGGGTTGTCTTTAATAAGACTTTGTTGGTATGAAATGACTATACCAATTAATTGTGAACAAATTATGAACAAATTCCTCGCTTTTACTTAAGGTGTTTCTTTTCAGCATCAAGTTGCTCAGATAACTGTTGGACGATCTGCGTGAGTTCTGCGACTTGTTCACTTAAACGATGCAGCTCACTTTGTTGTTCTTGTTCTTCGAGATCACTTTGATCATCTCGTTGTTTGGTCTGTTTGTCTTTAAAGTAATTGGTAATCGTTGAGGTCAACATCCCGATAAAGCCAATCCCAAACATCATCGTAACTGCCGCAATCACTCTACCCCAAGATGTTTGGGGAACAATATCGCCGTAACCTACTGTCGTCATCGTCACAATGCTAAACCAAATACTGTCAACATAGCTGATATTTTCCACGATACTATAAAAGCCACTTCCTACAAAGACAATACACGCACTAGCATAGAGCGCATAAATAAATCCATTACGATACAAAATACTATTTTTATTCTGGCCAAGTTTAGCTAATAAATTGATAATCCGAAAAATCCGATTGGCACGTGACAAAATTCCAATATTTAATAAGTTCAAAGGAATAATGGCTAGTAGATTAAAGATATTATCAAGGATATACTTGCGCTTTTTAGGTGCACGAATAAACCCAATAATATAGCTGACTGTAAAAATCAGTAAGATTCCTTGATCTAAATAGACATACGGGACCTGATCGATATTGATCATGCCTGATAAACTCAAGATAAATAAGGCAATCCAAAAAAGGGTCAGCGTAAAATCACCAAAAACATATACACGATGTAATCGTTTTTTTAACACGATAGCCTCACATCCAACTCTATTTTTTTGTCCCCATTCCCCTTTTAGTTGTAGTATAGCACAAAAAAAGAGAATGCGTATTTCGTCTTCGAAACGTCCGAAGACGCCGACAAAATACCATTCTCGTGGGTTTGGCACCCATGGGACGTGAGGGGTTCGAACCCACGACCCGCTGATTAAGAGTCAGCTGCTCTACCAACTGAGCTAACGTCCCTAAAATGAATACTTGCTTATCTTACACCCCCACTTTTAAAAAGTCAATCGCTATCTTTTATTTCATAACGCGAATTATCCCACTAATAATAGTAGGAAAAAACTTTTATTATCGTTATTTTATTTATTTTCAAAAGATATTTTTGATAAATTACACTTTTTTTAGCTGTTATTTTAGTAGTTTACTTTACAAAAAAGTCAATGCCTTGTTTAAGTACTTTTGGCAAAACACGAATGAAATCTACACAATATCCACAACGATCCTTGTTTTACTATTGTCAAGAAAAAAACAGTTTTTGACTAAAAATAAATCTCGATTTTTCGAGCATTTTTTAGTTCCTTTTTTGCTGAATTTATGATTAAATGGAATATGTTGAATCATTTCAGAACAGATCTTTAATTGATCTTATCAACAAAACATTTTTAGAATTTTTTTATGTTATCGAATAATCGAACAAACCGCACCACTTATATTCAAACACTACCGAAACACAAGTTATTGTGTTTCTTTTTTATTACAGACACAATATCTAGTGTTTTGAGGTTGACTTTACTTTCTTTTTCGACTAATATTTTTTATATCAACTAGACAGAAATTTTTCTTAGGGGGAAACGATTATGAACGTTAAATTATTCTCAAAAAACAACTGCATTCAATGTAAAATGGCGAAACGCTTTTTAACTGAAAACAATGTTGCATTTGAAGAAATCAACATCGATGCACAACCAGAATATATTGATATGTTAAAAGAACAAGGATTCCAAAGCGTGCCCGTTGTCACTTCAGATAACAGCTCAGCCATCATTGGTTTCCGTCCTGATCAATTAAAACAATTAGCTAGCTAATTCGTTTAACTTTTTTATTTGTTGGATTTGTCGGTCTTACGACTACAAGTCCACCTTTTTTATTTTATTTTACGTAAAGGTGTGTGGAATCATGAGTTTAAACTCTTTAACTGATGTTAGTTATTTTAAACTAAATAACGAAATCAACCGACCTGTTAACGGTCAAATCCCCTTGCATAAAGACAAGGAAGCATTAGCAGCATTTATCAAAGAAAATGTTGAACCAAATACGAAAACTTTTGCTTCAATCAAAGAAAAAGTGGCCTTTTTAACACAAGAAGATTATTTAGAAGAAGAATTTTTAGCAAAGTATTCTCCTGAATTTATCGAACGCTTATACACCTTTTTAGATGAACAACAATTTGAATTCAAGTCATTTATGGCTGCCTATAAATTCTATTCACAATACGCATTAAAAACCAACGATGGTGCTTATTATCTAGAAGCTTATGAAGATCGCGTGGCGTTTAATGCGTTGTATTTCGCCGATGGAAACGAAGAACTTGCTTTAGCGTTAGCGGACGAAATGATCCACCAACGCTATCAACCAGCAACTCCTTCTTTCTTAAATGCGGGGCGAAAACGCCGTGGTGAATTAGTCTCTTGTTTCTTGATCCAATTAACCGATGATATGAACTCAATCGGTCGTGGGATCAACTCGGCTTTACAATTGTCTCGTATCGGTGGCGGTGTCGGAATCACTTTATCCAACTTACGTGAAGCAGGCGCGCCAATCAAAGGCTATGAAGGTGCCGCTAGTGGCGTGATGCCCGTTATGAAATTGTTTGAAGATAGCTTTAGCTACTCCAATCAATTAGGTCAACGTCAAGGTGCAGGTGTTGTGTATTTAAACGTCTTCCACCCGGATATTATGCCGTTCTTATCTGCGAAAAAAGAAAATGCTGATGAAAAAATTCGAGTAAAGACACTTTCTTTAGGTGTCTTAGTACCAGATAAATTTTATGAACTAGCACGTAAAAACGAAGATATGTATTTGTTTAGTCCGTATAGTGTTGAACGTGAATACGGTATTCCTTTTTCTTATATCGACATTACGGAAAAATACGACGAATTGGTGCAAAACCCAAGAATTCGTAAAACGAAGATCAAAGCACGTGACTTAGAAAATGAATTGTCTAAATTACAGCAAGAATCTGGCTACCCTTATATCATCAACGTGGACACTGCCAATCGCGCCAATCCAGTTGCGGGTAAAATTATTATGAGTAACTTATGTTCAGAAATCTTGCAAGTTCAAGAACCATCTGAAATCAATGGCAAACAAGAGTATGAAGTATTAGGTACGGATATTAGTTGTAACTTAGGTTCAACCAATATCGTCAACTTAATGGATAGCCCAGACTTTGGACGTTCTGTACGTACGATGACACGCGCGTTGACGTATGTGACCGATGCGTCAGATATCGATGTTGTACCTTCGATCCAAAACGGAAATCGTTTAAACCATACGATCGGTCTTGGTGCAATGGGTCTACACACCTACTTTGCGAAAAACCAAATGGAATACGGATCAAAAGATTCTCTAGAATTTACGGATATCTATTTCATGTTGTTAAACTACTGGACGCTTGTTGAAAGCAACCAAATCGCCAAAGAACGTAATGAAAGCTTCCATAATTTTGAGCAATCAAAATATGCGGATGGCTCTTACTTCACACCTTATATCGAAGCTGATTATCAACCAAAATCAGATAAAGTAAAAGCTTTGTTTGAAGGGATCCACATCCCTACTGGTGACGATTGGAAAGCTCTATCTGAAGCGATTCAAAAAGATGGCTTGTATCATCAAAACCGTTTAGCCGTTGCACCAAATGGTTCGATCTCTTACATCAATGATACCAGTGCAAGCTTACATCCGATCACTCGCTTGATCGAAGAACGTCAAGAAAAGAAAATCGGAAAAATCTACTACCCAGCTGCACACTTATCAAACGATACGATTAGCTATTATAAATCAGCCTATGATATGGATATGCGTAAGGTCATCGACGTCTACGCTACTGCACAACGCCATATCGACCAAGGAATGAGTATGACGCTCTTTATGCGCTCTGATATTCCTGAAGGCTTGTATGAATGGAAAACGACAACCAAACAAACGACACGTGACTTAAATATCTTACGTCACTATGCTTTTCATAAAGGGATCAAATCCATTTACTATGTACGTACCTTTACCGATGATGCAGAAGAAATTGGCAGTAACGATTGTGAGAGCTGTGTGATTTAATCACGCACTCTCTCTTTTAATGAACAGGAGGACCTTTTATGTCTGAAACTTACTATAAAGCAATAAACTGGAATGCCATCGAAGATATTATTGATAAATCGACTTGGGAAAAATTAACGGAACAATTTTGGTTAGATACACGTATTCCCTTATCGAATGATTTAGATGATTGGCGTAAACTAAGCGCTGAGGAAAAAGAACTTGTGGGCTATGTCTTTGGGGGCTTAACACTTTTAGATACCTTACAGTCTGAAAATGGGATGGATGAATTAAAAAAAGACGTGCGCACGTCTCATGAAGAAGCCGTGTTAAACAACATCCAATTTATGGAATCTGTCCATGCAAAAAGTTATTCATCGATCTTTAGTACATTAAACACAAAAGCTGAAATCGACAATATCTTTGAATGGACGAATACAAACCCTTACTTACAAAAAAAAGCTGAGCGCATCAACGAGATCTATAAAAATGGAACGCCATTAGAGAAAAAAATCGCCAGTGTCTTTTTAGAGACATTTTTATTTTACTCTGGCTTTTATACGCCTTTGTATTACCTTGGAAATAATAAACTAGCGAACGTTGCCGAAATCATTAAACTAATCATCCGTGACGAGTCTGTCCATGGAACCTATATCGGCTATAAATTCCAGTTAGGTTTTAATGAACTACCAGAAGACGAACAAGCAAGTTTAAAAGACTGGATGTACGAATTGCTTTATGAGTTATATGAAAATGAAGAAAAATACACCGAACAATTATACGATGGAATCGGTTGGACTGAGGAAGTGAAAACCTTCTTACGTTACAATGCCAATAAAGCCTTGATGAACCTTGGTCAAGATCCATTGTTCCCAGATGGTGCTAGCGATGTGAACCCAATCGTGATGAACGGGATCTCTACTGGAACCAGTAACCATGACTTCTTCTCACAAGTTGGTAATGGCTATCTATTAGGTAGTGTTGAAGCGATGCAAGAAGACGATTATTTAATTGGAATGGAATAAGCAAAAGCAGTTTCTCTATGAGAAGCTGCTTTTTTTCATTTATTTATCGACAAAAAAAGCTTTCCTTTTTCAAGGAAAGCTTTTTTAAACTCAACAGAATTACTCTGCAGCGTTTTGATCTTTGAGACCGTATTTTTTGTTGAAACGATCCACACGTCCGTCTGCTTGAGTGAATTTTTGACGTCCAGTATAGAATGGATGAGAGTCAGAAGTTACTTCGACACGGATTACTGGGTAAGTGTTTCCGTCTTCCCATTCCATAGTTTCTTGTGAGTGTTTAGTAGAACCTGACAAGAATGTGAAACCTGTAGTTGAGTCTAAGAAGATTACTGGATGGTAATCTGGATGAATATCTTTTTTCATTATGCTTTTCTCCTTTGCCCTGTTTCATGTGCTGAAGCAGAGTTATTTGTTTTAATACAACAAGAGTATCTTATCATTTTTTAACGTACTTGGCAATTATCTTTTTTTATTTTTGGCATTTTTTTCAGTAAACGTCACATCTTTAAACGCCTGTAATAACGCTTCGTTTGTTGGTGTTTTTTTCATAAACCGTACAAATTGTTCCGTATATTCCAATGCGTCGCCTTGCATTTGATTACGAATGCGCCACGTCTCTTCTAGCTGACTTTCAGACATTAAGAGTTCTTCTTTACGCGTACTTGAACGTTTCAAATCGATGGCTGGGAAAATACGTCGTTCGGCTAATTGACGGGATAGATGCAACTCCATATTCCCTGTTCCTTTAAATTCTTCATAAATGACGTCATCCATTCGGCTACCGGTATCGACTAAGGCTGTCGCAATAATCGTCAAACTTCCACCTTCTTCGATATTACGTGCGGCACCAAAGAATTTTTTCGGACGATACAACGCGGCAGGATCGATCCCCCCACTTAGCGTTCGACCGCTTGGTGGCGAAACTAGGTTATACGCACGCGCAAGACGTGTAATACTATCCATTAAAATCACGACGTCACGTTTGTCTTCTACTAGACGCATCGCACGTTCTAAAACCAATTCAGACACGCGCGTATGGTTATTTGGTTGTAGGTCAAAAGTAGAGGAGACAACATCGCCTTTGACGCTACGTTCTAAATCCGTCACTTCTTCTGGACGTTCATCGACTAATAACACAATCAATTCCACATCCGGATGGTTTTTCGTGATTCCATTTGCGATTTCTTTTAAAATACTCGTCTTCCCGGCTTTAGGTGGTGCTACGACAAGACCACGTTGGCCAAAGCCAATTGGTGAAAACAAATCGATGACTCGAGAAGCCAACCGTTCTTTTGTCGTTTCTAAATGTAATTTACGATTTGGATAAAGTGGCGTCAATGCTGGAAAATGTGGACGTTGCTTTGCTTCTTCAGGGTTTTTCCCATTGACGCTATCGACATGCATCAAGCCATAGTAGCGCTCAGATTCTTTAGGTGGTCGAGCTTTTCCAGCGACTTTATCCCCATTACGAAGACCAAAGCGATTGATTTGAGAAGAAGAGATATAAATATCTTCTGCGCTTGGTCCATAATTGATTGGGCGTAAAAAACCATAGCCGTCTTGACCAATGATGTCTAAAATCCCTTCAACTAAAAAGAAGCCTTGTTTTTCAGCTTGAGCTCGAATCACAGCTAATGCCAACTCTTTTTTATTCATCTGACTGTAATATGGAATTTTAAATTGTTTTGCATACGTATAAATTTCTTTTAACGTTTTATGTTCTAATTCTGCAATCGTTAAATAATCTGCCATCCTCGTTAGTCCTCAATCATTTCTATCTGTGCGCCTAAATCCGTCAACTTTTCAACAATATGGTCGTATCCACGTAAAATGTGCTCTACATTTCGTATCGTCGTCTGACCTTCTGCCATTAATCCAGCAATCACTAAACAAGCACCTGCTCTTAAATCACTCGCTGCAACTTCAGCACCTTTTAGCTGTGCTGGTCCGTTTAACAACATAATATTGCCTTCGATCGAAACGTCTGCTCCCATACGAGCAAGTTCTGGAATATGATTGACACGTTTTTCATAGATCGTATCGGTTACTTGCGAATTGCCTTTTGCTTTCAGTAATAATGGTGTGATCGGTTGTTGCAAATCTGTTGCAAATCCTGGATATGGAAATGTCTTCACGTTCACAGGTTTTAGATCTGTCGTTTCATGGACATAAATCGAATCTTCTCCGATATCCATTTTGACACCCATTTCCGTTAGTTTCGATAAGTAACTTTCTAAATGCTCATGGATCACGTTTTGGACTTTGATTCCTTTACCAACTGCAGCAGCCATTGAGATATACGTACCGGCTTCGATACGGTCAGGAATGATCCCATGCGTACAGCCATGTAAAGTATCAACACCTTCGATACGAATGATATCCGTTCCAGCACCTTTGATGTTTGCACCCATTTTATTTAACAAGTTTGCTACATCGATGATTTCTGGTTCACGAGCGGCATTTTCTAAAATCGTTTTCCCTTTTGCTTTAACAGCCGCTAGCATGATATTAATGGTCGCACCAATGGATACCATATCTAAAAAGATGTGGGTTCCATTTAAACCATCTTCAGTTGTTTTTAAATACATTGCGCCATGCTCATTTTTCACATCCGCACCTAATGCTTCAAATCCTTTGATATGTAAATCAATCGGTCGAGGTCCTAAATAACACCCGCCAGGTAAACCTACAACTGCTTCACCAAATTTACCTAACAGTGCACCCATAAAGTAATACGACGCACGAAAACTATTGATCTTGCCAGTTGGCATTGGGATCGAGATAATCTCTGTTGGATCGATCGTTAATTGATGATTTTCAAATGAGGTTTTCACCCCCATGATTTCTAAAATCTCAATTAGTGAATGAACATCTTGAATATCTGGTACACCTTTTAACACCACGGGCGAGTCTGCTAAAACAGCTGCAGGAATCAATGCTACTGCACTATTTTTCGCACCACTGATCGTGATCTCGCCAGTTAATGGTCGATTGCCATGAATCACTATTTTTTTCATTTTATATTCACCTATGCTTTACGTTCTTATCTGCCTCATGTCTTATGACGCATCGTTCATTAGTTTACCATATTTTAGGCGAAAAAAAAAGATGACTAGCCTACGCTAGTCATCAAAAACAAGTCTTATTTAGCTTTACCAGCTGAACCAAACCAGTCAATGTGCTCTTCACAATCTTTAACGATCGCAGCTTTACCTGGAGCTAATAATTTACGAGGGTCAAATCCTTTACCTTCTAAATCTTTACCAGCTTCGATGTATTCGCGAGTTGCTTTAGCAAATGACAATTGGAATTCAGTGTTTACGTTTACTTTAGAAACACCCATTTTGATTGCTTTTTCGATTTGATCTTGAGGAATACCAGATCCACCGTGTAATACTAATGGTACATCTTGTCCAACTGCTTCAGCGATCGCTTGCAAGTGATCAAATGCTAAACCAGTCCAGTTTTCAGGGTATACACCGTGAATGTTACCGATTCCGCAAGCTAAGAAGTCAATACCAGTGCCTACCATTTGTACACACTCGTCGATGTCTGCTAATTCACCAGTACCGATGATTCCGTCTTCTTCTCCACCGATTGAACCAACTTCACACTCAACAGAGATTCCTTTAGCGTGAGCTTTTTCCACTACATCTTTAGCAAGACGTAAGTTTTCTTCAAATGGTAAGTGAGAACCATCAAACATTACAGAAGTGTAGCCTACTTCGATACATTCTAATGCATCTTCGTAAGAACCATGGTCTAAATGTAATACCACTGGAACAGTGATGTTCATTGATTCGATTAAATCTTTTACCATGTTTACAACTAATTTGTACCCACCCATGTATTTTGCAGCACCCATTGAAGTTTGGATTAATACAGGTGCTTGTTTTGCTTCAGCAGCTTCTAGAATTGCTTGAGTCCACTCTAGGTTGTTTGTGTTGTACGCGCCTACTGCATAGCCGCCTTGACGAGCTGCTTTGAAAACTTCAGTTCCTGATACTAATGGCATAATTTTTCCTCCTAAATTTAAAAACGCATTATTTGTTAAGTTTAACTTAACCAACATTGATATTTTAGCAAATTTTCCCTTTATTTCCAAGTAAAACTATCAAAATAAAAGGAGAATCTTTTTCAGATTCCCCTTTTTGGTAAAATTATGCTTCTTCGATTGCTGCACCTACGAAGGCTTTGATTAAGCTTTGAGGACGGTTTGGACGAGAAATCAATTCTGGATGGAATTGACATCCAACAAAGAATTTGTTTTCTGGAATTTCTACGATTTCTACTAAACGGTTATCTGGAGAAACACCAGAGAAGACCAAACCGTGTTGTTCGAACAATTCACGGTATTTATTGTTGAATTCATAACGATGACGATGACGTTCTTGAACGACTTCTTGATTATTATAAGCCGCTGCTGTCTTCGTTCCTTTTTTCAATTTACATGGATAAAGACCTAAACGCAATGTGCCACCTAAATTTTCAACATTTTCTTGATCTGCCATCAAATCGATAATGTTATTTTTCGTACCAGGAACGGTTTCAGCAGAGTTCGCATCTTCTAGTCCGACTACGTTACGTGCAAATTCGACACATGCCATTTGCATCCCTAAACAAATTCCTAAGAATGGAATATCGTTTTCACGTGCATAACGTGTTGCTTCAAGCTTCCCTTCGATCCCACGATCGCCAAATCCACCAGGAACTAAGATCCCATCGACACCACCTAACGCTTCATCGATATTTTCTGGTGTTAAATCTTGTGCTTTGATCCATTTTAGATCGATATCCGCATCATACGCAAACCCAGCATGTTTTAATGATTCGACTACTGAAAGATACGCATCTTGTAATTCAACGTATTTCCCAACTAAACCGATCGTCACTTTTTTGCTTAAGTTTTGTACTTTATGTTCCAATTCGCGCCATTCGGTCATATCTGCTTCTGGTGCATCCAATTTCAAATGATCACAGACGATTTGGTCCATTTTTTGTGCTTGCAAGTTTAATGGAATAGAATATAAGGTTTCCACGTCACGTGATTCGATCACTGCCTCTGGTGATACATCACAAAATTGAGCCAATTTATTCTTGATATCTTGAGAAACTGGTTCTTCTGAACGCACGACTAAGATATTTGGTTGGATCCCTAATCCACGTAATTCTTTTACGCTGTGTTGCGTTGGTTTAGTTTTCATTTCGCCTGCGGCTTTTAAGATTGGCAATAGAGTTGTGTGGATATACATGACATTATCAGAACCGACATCAGCTTTCATTTGACGCAAAGCTTCTAAAAATGGCAATGACTCGATATCTCCTACGGTTCCACCAACTTCCGTAATGATCACATCAGAGTCTGTCATAGTAGCAGCACGCATGATTTTTTCTTTGATTTCGTTTGTGATATGTGGAATCACTTGGACAGTTGCACCTAAGTATTCTCCCTTACGCTCTTTACGTAATACTTCAGAATAAATTTTACCTGTAGTCACGTTTGAATATTTGTTCAAATTGATGTCAATAAACCGCTCGTAGTGACCAAGGTCTAAATCCGTTTCCGCGCCATCATCTGTTACAAAAACTTCTCCATGTTGATATGGACTCATCGTTCCTGGATCCACATTGATGTATGGATCAAATTTTTGGATCGTTACTTTTAAGCCACGATTTTTTAACAAACGACCTAAAGATGCTGCTACGATCCCTTTACCGATTGAAGAAACCACTCCACCAGTTACAAAAATATATTTTGTCATAAATTGAAAAACTCCTTTGTCTCTATATTTCGCAGGTGAAAGCGATAAAAATAAAAGATCGCTCCCTATTCGTTTGATGGAATAGGGAGCGATGTACTATCGAACTTTCTGACTCTTTCAAAGAGTGCCCAAACAGTATATTACCTTCTCACCGACCAAAAGTCAATTTAAAAGTTTTTAATTTTTTAGGCGTAATGTGCTCGCGGACCGCCGATGTATTTAGGACGACTTGTCAATGCCGTTACGTGGGCTGAACCGATTGTTTTAATAGACGGACGAAATGGTACTTGTACGTGTTTGATGTGCATCCCGATTGCCGTATCGCCAATATCGATACCCGCTTTCGCAACTACATGTTCAACTTCAACTGGATGTGTAAATTGCTCAAATGCCGCAACAGAGCACGCTCCTCCAGCATGTAATTGTGGCACGACTGAGACGATACTCAAATCATGTGCTTCGGCATATTCTTCTTCGACAACTAACGCACGATTTAAATGCTCACATCCTTGAACGGCTAGAAAAATGCCTTTTGGTTTTAACACTGCTAAAATGGCTTCAATGATCCATTCGCCGACTTCTTTACTTGAGTGCTTTCCAATCACACCTCCAGTTACTTCACTAGTAGAACAGCCCAATACAAATAGATTCCCTGCAGTTAGTGAACCTGCTTGAAGTACTTCTTCAACTAAAGTTGTCACGTTTTTTGTTACTTCTAATTTATCCATTTTTATGCTCCTTTTTTGAATAACTGTACGCAAATGCACGTGATAACACCTTTAACAAAGGTAAACCGAGCACGATACCGACTATACTTTGGACTACATTACCTAAAAGTGACGCGACTCCAGCCGCACTTCCGTATAAAATAGTCGTTGCTAAAGCATAGCCTACGATCAAAATCACTGCACCGCAAGCTAAGCCGATTACTTGATAGCTTGTATTCTTTTGCATAAAATGCCCGACCACATACCCTTGCAGGCCATGAATGATGACTGAAAATAAGATCCATTGTGGGTATCCGGAAAATAAATCGATCAATCCACCACTCAATCCGCCAACAATTAAACCAGCTTGCGGACCAAATAATAAGGCGACTGCATAAATTCCGGCATCTGATAAATTCACAAATCCTCCAGTAGCTGGAATAGGAATAATGAAAAATAATGAAATGACGACGATCATGGCGCTCAGTAACGCATAACGTGTAAGTTGTCTCACTCTAAGTTGCCCCCTTTAGGCCAAATACTGGCAAATTGTGGTGTTACAAATACTTGATTTAAAATACTAGTTGTCACAAACTGTTTCGCATTGTGCACAGCTTTTTCTAAGGAATGACCTACTGCTAAATTTGCCGCAATCGCACTAGCAAATGTACAACCGGAACCATTAACGATCTGCTTTACTTGAATGGTCTCGCTAAATTTGATCAATTCATGTTTTGTTGCTAGATAATCGATCGCTTCTTCTTGTGAAAAACGTAAACCACCTTTAACGTAAAATGAAGTATCGTACTGCTCAACCAAATGCGTGGCCAATTTGGATAAAGCATGTTGTGTTTGTGGAAATGGACTGTTTACGAGCGTCACAGCTTCAGCTACATTAGGTGTACAAACCGTACTAAATGGACTTAATTGTTCCATCAAATAGGCACTCAATGATTCATTACTCCGTTCGTCAGTTTCTTTTAAGGCAAATACTGGATCGAGTACGACATGTGCTTCTACATGGTGCGCTAAAAATGCGCGAACAGATTGAACTTGTGCTTTAGAAACAAGCAAGCCGATCTTAATGGCGTCAAATTGGACTTCATTTAAAGAAGCAAGTTGCGCTTGAAACAACTGATCGTCAAGTGCTTTAATACTAAATCGTTGATCGACATTTGTAACAATCGAAGTCAACACGCTCATACCAAATACTTGATACGCATGATACGTCGCCAAATCCGCCTGGATACCACCACCAGCGTAAGGATCAGATCCACCAATCGTTAACACTTTTACAGGCATTGACTCACTCCTTTACGTTTTTAGCTATCATAACGGAAATTCAAATAAAAAAAAACAACCAATTGGTTGTTTTTTTCTCCATCCAATTTTAAAATAATTCCAAATACTGATCGCGTTCCCACTGTGACACACTTTGGCGAAATGTTGCCCACTCCATCTGCTTCGCACTAACAAAGTTAGCATAAATGTGTGAACCTAGCGCATCGATGATGACGCGGTCACTTGCCAACGCTCGCAATGCACTATTTAATGTGGCTGGCAGATCAAAAATATTCATTTTTGATCGTTCTTTCGCATTCATGACGTAAATATTACGATCCACCGGTGCTGGCGGCGTCATTTGATGGAAGATCCCGTCCAATCCTGCTTGCAATAGTGTCGCAATCGCTAAATATGGATTGGCCGATGGATCAACAGAACGAACTTCTAGTCGTGTCGAAATCCCTCGTGAAGCAGGTACACGAACTAACGGTGAACGATTCCGACTAGACCATGCAATATAGACAGGAGCTTCAAAGCCTGGCATCAAACGTTTATACGAATTGACTGTTGGATTACAAATCGCCGTATACGCTGCTGCATGTTCCAATAATCCAGCTAAAAAGTGATATGCGGTTTGGCTTAATCCATCTTTTGTCGTTTCATCATAAAAAGCATTTTGCCCCTCTTTAAATAGCGACAAGTTGCAATGCATACCAGAACCACTGATTCCAAAAACCGGTTTTGGCATAAAGGTCGCATGTAATCCATGTTGTCTAGCAATCGTTTTGACCACCAATTTAAAGGTTTGAATATTGTCACACGCCTCAATGGCATCTGCATATTTAAAATCGATCTCATGTTGTCCTGGTGCCACTTCATGATGTGAGGCTTCGACTTCAAAGCCGAGACGTTCTAATTCAAGGACGATATCACGACGGCAATTTTCTCCCAGATCAATGGGTGCAAAATCAAAATATCCACCACGATCGTTTAATTCAGTTGTCACTTCACCATTTTGTGCCAATTGAAATAAGAAAAATTCAGGTTCAGGTCCTAAATTAAAGGCACTAAACCCCATTTCTTGCATTTGTTGTAAGACACGCTTTAAATTCCCGCGCGGATCTCCTGCAAAAGGTGTTCCATCAGGATTATAAATATCGCAAATTAAACGAGCGACTTTTCCATGTTCGCTCTCCCAAGGAAAAACCAACCAGCTATTTAGATCTGGATAGAGATACATATCGCTTTCTTCAATACGAACAAATCCTTCAATGGAAGAACCATCAAACATCATTTTATTTTGTAAGACTTTATCTACTTGCGAAACCGGAACTTCGACATTTTTGATCGTACCCATGATATCTGTGAACATCAGACGAAGAAATCGGACGTTTTCTTCTTGGATAGATTGTTTGATACTTGTTGCGGTGTGTACTTGCTTTGACATGCTAGCCATCCTTTACTTTCTTGTTTTACCGTTTTGGTCCACGCTGTAGATAAGGGTTTTGCTGATTTAAGCCACCAGATAACCCACCTTGAGATAAGATTTCATCGTAAAAAATCCGACGAACATCATTATCTGTTAGCGATTTTTTATGTTTGATTGCTTCTTCTTCTTCTTTTTTCATTTCATAGACACGTTTGATTCCAGCCATATTTAAGCCATCTGATAAATAGTCTTTGATCTCAAGTAACACGTCGATATCATTTAACGAATACATGCGACGATTGCCTTCGCTTCTTTCAGGATGAATCAATTCTTGCTCTTCATAATAACGAATTTGACGAGCGGTTAAATCTGTTAATTTCATAACGGTCCCAATCGGAAAAACCGACATCGAACGTCGAAGTTCTTTTTCGCGCATTATCCGCACTTCCTTTCTCAAACTGTCTTTCTAGTTCAAACTATATCAATTGTTGAAAACAGTGTCAAGATTCCATGTCAGAATAACTAACATCAGAACGATTTTCAGGAGCAACAAAGCCTTTTATCTGGTATTGGCCTAACGTTTCATCATATTCTTTGGCAACTACTAATGTTTGTCGTTCTAATAGCGCAATGCGATAGGCTTCTTGATCCGTTAGATTTAACGCGTAAGGTTCGAATTGTTCCATAATCACTTGCTTCACTCCACGAGCCACTTGTACTGTACTCGATTCATCACGAGCAGAGACCAAGACATTCGGGAATAAGGTCGGCACAAATTGTGTAAGATCAAGTTTATCTACTTTATTATAGACAGTTAAAACCGGAATATGAGCTAAATCCAACTCCTTCATCAGATTCACGACAGTTTTTTCTTGGATTTGTCGATCTTCAGCTGATGCATCTACGACATGAAGCAACAAATCCATCTCGCGACTTTCCTCTAAAGTCGAATGAAAGGCATCGATCAACTGTGTTGGCAAATCTTGCATAAACCCAACCGTATCTGTCAATGTGACCATCAAACCTTCTGGCAAGCGCCACTTTTTAGTTAAGGGATCTAGCGTAGCAAACAATTGATCTTTTTCAAATGTCTTAGCATCGGTCAGTCGATTTAGTAATGTAGATTTCCCAGCATTGGTATAGCCAATCAATCCAACTTGGATTTGATGACTTTGACGACGTTTTTCGCGCGTTCGTTCGCGATGAGCTGCTAATTCCTTTAACTCTCGTTTGACTTTCGTCATACGATTGCGGATATGACGACGATCTGTTTCTAACTTCGTTTCTCCAGGACCTCTAGTTCCAATCCCAGCACCTAGACGTGACATCGCAGCCCCTTGACCTACCAGACGAGGCAGCAAATAATTCAGCTGCGCCAATTCGACTTGTAATTTCCCTTCTTTAGAGCGCGCGCGCAAGGCAAAAATATCTAAAATCAACTGCACACGATCAATCACTAATACTCCTAATCGATCAGATAGTGTTTGATGTTGTCTAGGGGTAAGTTCGTGATTAAAGATCACAACATCGATTTCTTGTGCATCTACAGCTAAGGCGATCTCAGCAAGTTTGCCTTTCCCTATGATTGTTTGACGATTTACGACAGGTCGTTTTTGTTGCAAAATATCGACTACTTCCCCGTGTGCTGCTTGGACTAATTGGTTCATCTCTGCAAGCGACGAATCAAATGTTCGATAATTTTCTTCTGTTTCGACACCAATGATCAAGACACGTTCTTCTTTCATATCGTTTCCTCCAGCCAATTCTTTAGTTCATCTAACAATTTGTCATACTCTTGTGGATGTGTCACCAAATCAAACCAATGTGCGGACAGCCGGTTACGAAACCACGTCAATTGACGTTTAGCGTATCTTCTAGAAGCCAGTTGGATCGATTCGATCGTTTCAGTTAGACTTTGTTGTCCATCAAAATAAGGTAAAAACTCTTTATAACCGATCCCTTGCCAAGCGTGAGCTTCTCTTTGTACTAGCAAACCACGAGCTTCTTCTTCTAAACCTTGTTTGATCATCCACTCCACTCGTTGATTGATTCGTTCATACAAGACATCCCGCTCAGTTGTCAATCCAATCAAATAATAATCATATAGCGCTTGTGGTTTTTGAGTAGGCGTCAAGATACTTTTGCCAGTTACTAAAAATACCTCTAGTGCGCGCAACACTTTTCGTGTATTGTTCACATGAATCGCATCAGCAGCTAATGGATCACGAGCAGCCAATCGTTGCCAAAGTTCTTCTTTCGAACAAGTACGTTCTAATTGAACCAATTCTTGTTTGATTTGTACTTGTTCAGGTGTGACCTCCCCCTCATTTCCTAGCTTAAAATCGTATAATAGCGCTTGAATATAAAGACCTGTACCCCCAACGACGATTGGGAGTTTACCTTTTTGGGTGATTTCTGTAATTTTTTGCCGTGCGTGTTGTTGAAATTCAGCGACCGAATAACGTTCGCTCCACTCACAAATATCGATCAAATAATGTGGCACTCCATCCATTTCTTCTGGTGTTACTTTAGCTGTCCCAATATCTAATTTACGATATACTTGCATCGAATCGCCACTAATGATTTCACCATTTAACGCTCGTGCTAGTTGAATACTAAGTGCTGTTTTTCCGACTGCTGTCGGGCCAGCGATCACTATAACTTTCTCCACATGCTTCTTCCTTTTCTCGTTTTTAGAAACGAATAAAGCTGATCTGCACATGTACAGATCAGCCTTAAACGAATCGACTATAATGGTTTTGAAAAATACGTATACGGTTGATCCGTCATTTGTTGTACTTGATTTTTTCGTTCGTAGATCATTTCTTTAATCTCATCAGAAAAACTTTCCATCAACATTCGGCCACCTTTAAATGCATATCCACCATATTGAACGGTTTCTTCAGGCGATAATACAACTTTACGCGTTGCAATCTTTTTGAAAAATTCTTCAACAAAATAATTTGGTAAATAAAAACTGTTTTGTGCTGTAAAAGACTGCAAGTAAATATAATCATCAACTGAAATATAGCAATCGTCAAACGCATCAAAACTAAGATATTTATCCATCATTACCATACGTTTTTCTAAAATCTCATTGATTTTTTTATTTAATAAGACTAATGTTTCGATTTCGCGAATTCGATGGTCAAGCTCGCGTTGACGTTTTTCTTTACGCTCATCGTAACGGATTCGTAAATTGAAGGTAAATGTGACGATCCCTGCACCTACGAACACGCCGATAATTCCCATAATAAAAGCTATCATCTACAAATCCTCCTCAACTTCTCTTCTTATTCTAGCATTTTTTTAGGAATTTGACACGAAGTTTACGCAGGTTTTTTTATTTGACCTTTATTGACCTTGTGTGTATACTTACTCTTAGGTTTTCACCCTAATTTGTGTTAAACTAATTTCATTCTATTAAAGGAGGATTTTTCAATGAATTTAATCCCTACAGTTATTGAACAATCATCAAGAGGCGAACGCGCTTATGACATTTACTCACGTCTATTAAAAGACCGAATCATCATGTTAAGTGGACAAGTAACAGATGACTTAGCCAACTCTATTATTTCACAGTTACTATTTTTAGATGCACAAGATTCTGAAAAAGACATCTACTTGTATATCAACTCTCCTGGTGGTAGTGTTACCGCAGGACTTGCGATTTACGATACGATGAACTTTGTAAAAGCAGATGTGCAAACCATTGTAATGGGAATGGCTGCGTCAATGGGTAGTTTCTTATTAACAGCAGGTACAAAAGGCAAACGTTTTGCTTTGCCAAATGCTGAAATTATGATCCACCAACCATTAGGTGGCGCTCAAGGTCAAGCAACTGAGATCGAAATTGCAGCACGCCACATTTTAAAAACACGCGAACGCTTAAACAGCATTTTAGCTGAACGCACAGGCCAACCAATCGAAGTCATTGAAAAAGATACTGACCGCGATAATTTCATGACCGCTACTGAAGCAAAAGAATATGGTCTGATCGATGAAATTTTAGTAAATAAAAAATAAAAAGAGACTGTGACAGCTGCTTGTTTTTGAAAGCGTGATTGCGAACACATCATGTATTCCTTTTTAGGGGGATGACAGATTTCTGTCATCCCCCTCTTTTTTACGTTTGTTTAATATAACGGCCCGATTGAAATTCTTTGGCTAACGTCACATAATGCGCTGTGTTTTCGTGATTTGCCTGAATCTCTTCTTTTGTCAGTGGGCGAATGACTTTTGCTGGACGACCAAATGCGAGTGAATTTTCAGGAATAACGGTCCCTTTTGTCACTAGAGAACCTGCGCCGATCAAGCTATTTTCCCCAATTACAGCACTATCTAAGATGATCGAACTCATCCCAATCAATGCGCCACGTTTGATATGACATCCATGGAGCATGCATTGATGGCTGATTGTGTCCGACATGGATAATCGTTCCATCTTGGATATTCGAACGATCTTTGATCACAATTGGTGCCACGTCACCACGGAGTACGCTGTGAAACCATACGCTACTGTGCTCGCCCAACGTCACATCACCTACGACGAGCGCTCCTTCTGCAATAAAACTCATTTGATTTCCTCGCTTTCTATTCTTCTGCAAATTGACTATTGTAAAGATTGCTATAAAATCCTCCTTTAGCCAACAAGCTTTCATGAGTTCCTTGTTCGACAATGGACCCTTGATCTAATACTAAAATCAAATCAGCTTCTCGAATCGTTGACAAGCGATGGGCAATCACAAAACTCGTTCTCCCTGTCATGATTTTTTCCATCGCACGTTGGATCAGTTGCTCTAAACGCGTATCGACTGAACTCGTCGCTTCGTCTAAAATCAAGATTTTGGGATCTGCTAAAATCGCTCTAGCAATCGTGAGCAATTGTTTTTGGCCTAAAGAAACATTTTCTCCTTCAGCGTTGATGACCATTTCATAGCCATTTGGCATCGTACGAATAAAATGATCGACATTGGCTGCCTTGGCCGCGTCTACAATTTCATAATCGGATGCATCAAGACGGCCAAAACGAATGTTATCTGCAATTGTCCCTTCATACAACCAAGCATCTTGTAAGACCATTCCAAATTGTTGTCTGACAGCTTGCCTTGAAACAGTCTTCGTATCGACACCGTCGATCTTGATTGCACCTGAGTCAACATCATAAAAACGCATCAATAAATTGATCAATGTTGTTTTCCCAGCACCTGTAGGTCCGACGATCGCTACTGTTTGTCCAGCTTTAACCTCTAGATTGAAATGTTTGATCAATGGTTTGTCAGAATGATAGGAAAACGAAACATCTTCAAAGCTAACAGCTCCAGTAATTGTTTGAGGCAACTGATTGTCTTCACCAGCTGTAGATTCTTCTACTTCATCTAAAAAGCCAAATACGCGTTTTGACGCTGCCGAAGCACTTTGTAACAATGCAGACAATTGTGTGATATTTCCTAGAGGCTGACTGACTTGCCAAATATATTGGATAAACGCTTGTAATTGTCCGACAACCAACACGCCAGCGATGACATAATACATTCCCAATACTGCCATTACGACATAAGTCAAATAAGAAGTCAGTTGTACAAAAGGCATCATCAAGCCCGAGATTACGGTTGCTTTAAACCCAAATTGCCGTAATTTTCCATTGACTTCATGGAACTCTGTGACTGTTTCTTGTTCACGTCCATACATTTTTAAGACGCTAAAGCCCGTCATATTTTCTTGGACAAAACCATTCATGGATCCTAGCGCATTTTGCATTCGATTGAAATAGACTTGTGATTTTTTAACAATAAATCGCGAAATAAAATACGAAACCGGAATCATAATCAAACTGACGATTGCCATAAAGACATTGATATAAAACATCAACGCTACTGCAAACACAATACTTAAAATCGCTGAAAATATCCCAATCAACGCTTGTTGCATCGCACCACTTAAAGCATCGACGTCGTTGGTCACACGAGATAAGATATCTCCTTGCTTTTGACTATCAAAATAAGACATAGGTAACCGATTGATTTTTTGTTCGATATCATGACGTAAATCTCGCATCGTCGATTGCACGACATTAGTCATCATCACACCGGCTAATAATTGACAAATCCCATAAGAAAAGCCGACAACTAAAATCCAAAATAAGGTTTGTTTGATATAAGCAAAATCGACAGGATTTCCTTTGGTCAAATCTTGAGCGATTTTCGTAGTAGGCAATCCGATCACGTAAGGTAAAATCCCATTAAACGCTGCACTAGCAAACGTCAACAACAAGACGATAAAAAATCGAATCTTGTAAGGCTTTAAATAAGCTGTAATGCGAAAAAGTGCTGTTAATTGTTTCATTTGCGTAATTCCTCCTCGCTTAATTGTGAGGATGCAATATCGTAATAAACCGAACATGAAGCCAATAATTCTTCATGTGTGCCGATACCTACGACATTTCCTTCATTCAAAACGATGATTTGATCTGCTTGACGAATCGTTCCCACACGTTGGGCTACGATCAAGACCGTCGCATCTGTTGTGACTGGTCGTAACGCTTCACGTAAGGCCGCATCTGTTTTATAATCTAATGCTGAAAAACTATCGTCAAAAATATAGATTTCTGGTTGACGAATAACTGCCCGGGCGATCGCCAAACGTTGTTTTTGTCCGCCAGATAGATTCGAACCACCTTCAGAAATTTTTGTATCGATCCCTTCAGGTAAACGTGAAACAAATTCAGTGGCCTGCGCGATCTCTAACGCACGATAGATTTCTTCGTCAGTAGCATCTGATTTACCGTAACGCAAGTTTTCTGCAATCGTTCCATTAAACAATAACGCTTTTTGTGGAATATAGCCGATTTTTTGACGCAAGTAAGCTAAATCATAAGCAGATGTTTCATAGCCATCAATCAAGACTTTCCCATGGGTCGGATCAAAAAAGCGTGGCAATAATTGAATCAATGTCGATTTTCCACTTCCGGTACTGCCGATAAAAGCTACTGTTTGTCCTGGATGTGCGTCAAACGATACATCTCTGATCACTGGCGATTCACTGTCTCCTGGATACGCAAACGTCACGCGTTCAAAAGCGATCTCTCCTTTAGTTGTTGTCTCTTTAATCCCATTTTTAGGACTTTGAATCGTCGGTGTGGCCTGTAAGGCCTCTTCGATTCGGTTAGCAGAAACAGCTGCTCTAGGATACATCATAAACACGGTCGCAAAGAGCATAAATGAAAATAGTGCATGAAAAATGTACTCAATAAATGCGATTAGATTTCCGACTTCTAAATCGCCTGCATTGATTTGAATACTTCCTTGCCAAATAATCAAGACCATCACCGTATTAAATAAAAAGAAAAACGCTGGTTGCGTGATTGCCATAATCCGAAATAAACGCTTAGAACTTTGTGTGTATTCTTGATTGATCGCAGCAAATCGTTTTTCTTCAAAAGGTTCATTGACGAACGCACGGATCACACGTAACCCAGATAGTGTCTCACGCAGTGTCGCATTGACTTTATCTAAGTTTTTTTGCTGCTTAACAGATAAAGGATCTGAGATCTTCGCAATGATCACAATCCCAACTAATAAAAAGGGCAATGCTCCAAAAACATACCAGCCCAATGAAGCACTCGTTTTAAACACAAGTACCAAACTAGAAATAAACATGATCGGTGTAACTAAGCCCATTCTTAACGTACTTTGTAAAAACAACATGATTTGATAGGCATCATTGGTCACTCGCGTAATCAATGAAGATACGCCAAAACGCTCGTATTCATAATGTGAATAGGTTTGCGTTTTTTGAAACAATTCATTACGAATATCTGCTGTAATATTGGATGTGATTCTTGCTGTCGAGATTCCTAATCCAATATTCATACATACTCCAACAATCACGATTCCCAACATCCACCAGCCCATTTTCTGGACATATGCAAAATCATTTTGTCGTAAACCGACGTCGATCATTTGCGCAAGTAGTGTGGGTAATCCTAATTCGATCAAAATAAACCCAAACGCACAAATGAAGTTCACACCTAACAATCCTTTGTACGCTTTCGTGTAGCGCCACATGACTTTCACTACGAATTCCCTCCTTTATAACAGTTCCTTTTTACTATAGCACAGTCATTTTTGAAAGAAAACTTTTAGCTAGACCAAAGAGTTTAGTTGCTTTCTATACTTATTTTTCTTTTTATGCTAAAATATGGATACGTATAGGATAAACTTATCCTAGTATCCGGTTGAACGAATTTAGCAAACAATATGAAGGCGAAGACAAGGCTTTCTCTTGTTTTAGACATCCGTGTTTAAACCAAGTATCGTGTAAATTCTAGGTCCCTTAGACCTTATTTTGTGTTGACTAAATCACGTCCCCAAATTAAACAACTGCATGACGCAGATAAAGGAGTTCATATTATGATTTATAAAGTTTATTACCAAGAGACAAAAGAAAGAAACCCAAAGAGAGAGCAAACACAAACGCTTTATATCGAAGCAGATTCAGACGTTATCGCACGTCAACTTGTTGAAGAAAATACCCCATACAACATCGAATTCGTACAATTACTAGATGGCAATCATTTAGAATACGAAAAAGAAAACACTGATTTCCAACTTAAGGAGTTTTAAAATGAAAGTCTCACTAAAAAATAATGAGACTGGCGTATTTGGTATCGGTGGACTAGGTGAGATTGGGAAGAACTGCTATGGGGTTCAATTTCAAGATGAAATTATCATTATCGATGCAGGGATTAAATTTCCAGAAGACGAGCTTCTAGGAATCGATTATGTTATTTCGGATTATAGTTATATCGTACAAAATATCCAAAAAGTAAAAGGATTGGTGATCACTCACGGTCATGAAGATCATATCGGTGGAATCCCTTTTCTATTACGTCAAGCCAACATCCCGATTTATGCTGGGCCACTTGCTTTGGCTTTGATCACTAATAAATTAGACGAACATGGCTTGTTGCGTGATGCAACGTTACATGAGATCAATGAAGATACAGTAATTCGTTTTAGAAAAACCTCAGTCAGTTTCTTTAGAACGACACATAGTATTCCTGACGCTTTAGGTGTCGTTGTCAAAACACCTTCTGGAAATATCGTCGCAACAGGTGACTTTAAATTCGATTTTACACCTGTGGGCGAGCCAGCAAACTTACACAAAATGGCGCGTATCGGTGAAGAAGGCGTGTTGTGTTTACTTTCAGATAGTACCAATGCTGAGATTCCAACCTTTACAAAATCTGAAAAAACAATCGGTTCTTCGATCATCAAGATTTTTGAAAAAGTTGAAGGTCGTATTATCTTTGCCAGTTTTGCCTCGAATATCTTTCGCTTGCAACAAGCTGCTGATGCGGCCGTTGCGACAGGCCGTAAAATCGCTGTCTTTGGTCGTAGTATGGAAAATGCTATCGTCAATGGTCAACGTTTAGGCTATATCAATGTTCCTAAAGGCACGTTTGTTGATGCACACGAACTCAATCGTTTACCTGCAAATGAAACGATGATCCTTTGTACCGGATCTCAAGGTGAACCAATGGCTGCACTTAGTCGTATCGCCAATGGTACGCATCGTCAGATCCAAATTCATCCAGATGATACGGTCATCTTTTCAAGTTCACCTATTCCTGGAAATACAACAAGTGTGAATCATTTGATCAACTTATTGCTTGAATCAGGAGCACATGTGATCCATGGAAAGCTAAACAACATCCATACTTCAGGTCACGGTGGTCAAGAAGAGCAAAAATTGATGTTGCGCTTAATGAAACCTAAATTCTTTATGCCCGTTCATGGAGAATTTAGAATGTTAAAAATCCACACCAAGTTAGCCCAAGCAACTGGTGTCCCAAAAGAAAATTGTTTTATTATGGAAAATGGCGACATGCTTGCTTTGACGGCAGATAGTGCACGCCTTGCTGGTCACTTTAACGCAAGCGATGTTTATGTCGATGGAAATGGTATCGGAGATATCGGAAATGTTGTGTTACGCGATCGCCGCATTCTCTCTGAAGAAGGATTGGTTTTAGCCGTTGCAACTGTCGATATTGCGAAAAAAGAAATTTTAGCTGGACCTGAAATTTTATCTCGTGGATTTGTCTATATGCGTGAATCAGGTGAAATGATCAATGAAGGCCAAACGATCTTATTCCGCGCTCTACGTGAAGCGCTACGTCAAGCTGATTGCACAGAGCATAAATTAAAAGAAGCGATGGCTTCGGCATTACAACCGTTCTTATTTGAACAGACCGAACGTCATCCAATGATCCTAGGGATGATTATGACCCCAGACGAATTAAAAGCATAATTAAAAAAGCTCATTTCAAAATGAAATGAGCTTTTTTGCTACAATGATCTATGCTTTAGTAACATTTGCTGCTTGAGGACCACGTTCTGATTCTTCAACGTCAAATGTTACAGTTTGACCTTCTTCAAGTGTTTTAAATCCATCGCTTTGGATTGCTGAAAAGTGAACGAATACATCGCTACCGTCTTCACGCGTAATAAAACCAAAACCTTTTTCTGCATTAAACCATTTTACTGTACCTTGTTCCATGTAAATAACCTCCTCATGCAAAAGCATAAAATTAGCGTAAATTGCTCGTGTAAGACAGAGGCCTGACAACACTTGCTTTCATATCTTGTGCAAACAAATTACACCTAATATATTACACGTGTATTTGTTTTTTTGCAATAGGATTTCCACGATTCACACTAAATGATCCCTTCTTCTTTCAAACTAAAATACGTATGATCTCCAATAATAATATGATCTAAAAGTTCGATTCCCATCAATACCCCACATTTTTTCATACGCTTTGTAAATTCATCATCTTGCGTTGAAGGATGTGGATCCCCACTTGGATGATTATGTGCTAATAAGATACGCGCAGCACTATGACGGACAGCACCTTTAAAAATTTCTCGTGGATGTGCAATCGACTGATTCAACGAACCGATAAAGATCGTTTCTTTGGCAATCACTTCATTTTTTGTCGTTAAATAAAGACAAACTAAGTGTTCTTGTCGTAGATCTCGCATTTCTTCGATCAATGCTGTAGCAATCGCATAACTTGATGTGATCTTTCCAAACGTGACTTGTGCAGTTTGGTGTATCCGTCTTCCCAATTCGATGATTGCTTTTAATTCGATAGCACGAACAGCACCGATTCCTTTAACCGACTGTAATTCAGATAATGTAGCATTGCGTAAAGCATACATGGTGGGAAATCGTTCGATTAATGCAGCGACGATTTCGTCGACTGAAGCTTGTTTGTTCCCACTTCTAAAAATAATCGCGAATAATTCTGCATTGGTCAACTGGACTTCCCCACATAAGACTAATCGTTCACGCGGGAGCATATGGAGTACTTGTTCCATTTTTTTCACCTCTTTACTGATAAATACGCAAAAAACCACAGAATCAATCTGTGGTGTACGTTAAATCAGGTGATGTTCAGCTAAATATTCTGGAACATCTAATAGACTCGCCAAAACGGCTTCCATTTGCATCTCCACAGTAGGTGGCAAGAGATCTGGAATCATAATGACAGCCATTTGTGCTTGGTTGGCTGCTAAGATCCCATTATGGGAATCTTCTAATACCAACATCTCACTGACATCTGTTTGAAAATACTCTTTTGCAGCTAAAAATAATGCCGGATCAGGTTTTGCTTGTGCGACATCGTCTGCCGTAAAAATCGCATCAAAACGTTCCAGTATTCCTTGTTTTTGCAACAGCTTTTCGACCAATCCCCGTGTATTGCTGGATGCAACACACGTTTTGATTTTTCGGTCATGGCAAAAGTCTAACAATTCGATTACCCCTGCTTTTAATTTCCCATCGCCTTGTTCAAACATCTCTAAACAACAGTCATAACTTTCCGTAATGAAACGTTCTACTAATTCTTTTCCATGTAATTCATCGTATTGTTCATGGTACCAACGATACAGATCCTCATCAGACATGCCTAAGCCATTTAGATAAGTTTCTTTCGTATAGTCAAATTGATACTGATCTGCGATTTTTTGACTACCTGCATAATAGACTTGCTCCGAATCGATCAATAGACCATCCATATCAAAAATAATTAATTTCAATTTAGTCATGCTCTTCCTCCATCAAGGTTAGAATAAATGCCCGAACTTCAGCCACAAAATAAAGCGATCCTGTGATCAATAACAAATCATCTTCTTGCATTTTTTCTAATAATTCACCTAATCCAACTTGCCATAGCGAAACCAAAGACAAGCGTTTTGGTGCGCGATCACATAGGCTCTCTTTTAAAGTCAAGGCTTTTGGAAAGTCAAATGTCGTCAATAAAATTTCACTATTTGGAATCTCCAACAATTGATCAATCATGGCATCGACTGGTTTCGTTTCTAAAGCAGAAAATAGGACATAGATTTTATGTGCCGGAAATTCTTTTTGACTGTTTTCAACTAGCCGAGCCATAGCATGTTCATTATGTGCGCCATCCACAACAATCAGCGGTTGTCTACTTAATCGCTCCATTCTAGCTGGCCAATAAGCGTTTTTTAAACCTCGGCGAATCTCTTTTTCACGAGGGTTTAACTTCATTTGTTGACAATACGTTAAAAAGGCAGCTAACGCAACACTCGCATTTTCAATTTGGTGTCGGCCCATTAATGGAATGTAGAGCTCTTTCATTCGCCCCTGTTCATACTCAAACGTCCACCATTCCCCCCATTGACTATCAGTGTGTTCATATACTGGGGTAAATTCTTCACCATAACAACTCAGTGGTGCTTTTTTTTCAATTGCTATTTGTTTTAAAACAGATAAAGCCGGTTCGACTACATTGCCAATAATAACTGGAACATTTGATTTTATGATTCCACCTTTTTGATAGGCGATCTCTTCAAGCGTATTGCCTAGAATGTCCATATGATCCATCCCGATCGTAGTGATGACACTAACACGCGGCGTGATGACATTTGTGGAATCGTATAATCCACCTAGCCCAACTTCAATCACGGCTACATCGACTTGTTGCTTGGCAAAATATAAGAACGCACATGCTGTCAAAATTTCGAATTCTGTGATCCCTTTTAAAGCTGGATCTTGATCGAGCGTGTCAACGATTGGCACGATTTGGTTAATAAGCTCAAGCAAATCCTCGTCTGAAATAAATGTTTGATTGATCTGAATACGTTCATGGAATCGCTCGATATAAGGAGAGGTAAATGTTCCGACATCGAGGCCTTGTTCTGCCAATAACGCACGTAAAAAACTGACTGTTGAGCCTTTTCCATTCGTTCCAGCAACATGGATCGTTGGAAAGGTTTCTTGTGGTTGTCCGCACAATAAAAGCAAGCGCTCGATACGACTTAATCCTGGTCTAGTTCCAAATTTTTTACGGCTATGAATCCATTCAATAGCATCTTCTACTGTTGTATACATGATTGTGCCCTCCATCAGTTATAAAGCAAAAAGATGACAGAGCAAGTGCTGTCATCTTTTAAACTTTCAAAGAATTATAAACTGCGTAATTGTACGATACGATCTGTCACAGCTTGTTGTTTTTCTAAGTAGTCGATCTCTTTGGCTTTTTCTTGAGCAACGACTGCCTCTGGTGCACTTGAGACAAAACGTTCATTAGCTAGTTTACCTTGGACGCGTTTTACTTCTTTTTGCCATTTGTCTAGCTCTTTTTCCAAACGCGCGATTTCTTCTTCGACATTGATCAATCCAGCTAATGGCAAGTAAATCGTAGCCCCTGTCAATACAGCTGACATCGCAAGTTCTGGTGCATCTAGTGTACTTGAGATGATCAGTTCTTCTGGATTACAGAACCGTTCGATATAGTTTTTATTGGTTGTTAAGAACGTGTTGATCTCTTCATCAGACGTTTGGATCAATAACGTAATCGGTTTAGATAATGGTGTATTCACTTCAGCACGAATGTTGCGGACTGAACGAATCAACTCACTTAGTACTTCCATTCCTTTAACTGCCTGAGGATCATCAAAAGCCGAATTTTCAACCGGATAAGCAGCCACAACCAAAGAAGTTCCTTCATGCGGTAGTTTTGACCAGATTTCTTCTGTAACAAACGGCATGATTGGATGCAATAAGCGTAAGATTTGATCTAGTGTATAAACCAAAACAGCTTGGTTCATCGCTTTTGCTTGTTCATCTTCCCCGTAAAGCGTCTCTTTACTCATTTCGATATACCAATCACAAAAATCATCCCAGATGAAATTATACAATTGACGACCAGCTTCACCAAATTCAAAGCGATCAAACAATTCCGTGACTTTCCCAATCGTTTCATTCAACCGAGATAAGATCCAGCGATCGGCTACTGATTTTTCGCCTTCGATCGATAGATCTGCTAGCGTTTTACCTTCTGAATTCATCAAGACAAAACGTGAAGCATTCCAAATCTTATTGATAAAGTTCCAAGCTGCGTCCATTTTTTCATAACTAAAACGAACATCTTGGCCTGGCGCTGAACCATTCGACAAGAACCAACGCAATGCATCGGCACCATATTTTTCAATGACTTCCATTGGATCGATCCCATTGCCGAGTGATTTGCTCATTTTACGTCCTTGTTCATCACGGATCAATCCATGGATCAACACATTATTAAATGGACGTTCATTCGTAAATTCTAAACTTTGGAAAATCATTCGACTCACCCAGAAGAAAATAATGTCGTAACCAGTTACTAAAGTATTCGTTGGGAAGTAACGTTTAAAATCTTCCGCATTTTCATCTGGCCAACCCATTGTTGAAAATGGCCATAAAGCAGAACTAAACCAAGTATCAAGTACATCGTTGTCTTGGTGCCAATTTTCAACATCTTCTGGTGCTTGCATCCCGACATAGATTTCGCCGGTTTCATTATGATACCAAGCGGGGATACGGTGGCCCCACCATAATTGACGTGAGATCACCCAATCGTGGACATTTTCCATCCAACGTAGGAATGTTTGATTAAAGCGTGGCGGGAAAAATTCGACTGCATCTTCTGTTGTTTGATTCTCCATCGCACGTTTGGCTAAAGGTTCCATTTTCACAAACCATTGAGTGGATAAACGAGGCTCAACAACAACACCAGTACGTTCAGAGTGACCGACACTGTGCATCATTTTTTCAATGCGAACTAAGCGACCGGCTGCTTCTAGATCTTTCACGATCTGTTTACGTGCAGCAAAACGATCCATTCCAGCGTATTTTCCTGCTAATTCGTTCATCGTAGCATCATCATTCATCACATTTACACGTGGTAAATCATGACGGTTGCCGACCTCAAAGTCATTTGGATCGTGGGCCGGTGTAATTTTAACAACTCCTGTTCCAAATTCCATATCGACGTATTCATCGGCAATAATCGGGATTTCCTTATTGATCAAAGGCAATACAACATGTTTGCCAATTAATGCTTGATAGCGTTCATCTTCAGGATGTACAGCAATCGCTGTATCTCCAAGTAGCGTTTCAGGACGAGTCGTCGCAATCTCCACTTGCCCAGAACCATCAGCTAACACGTAGCTCATATGATAAAAGGCACCTTCAATATCTTTGTGAATCACTTCGATATCGGATAACGCTGTCCGCGCTTGTGGGTCCCAGTTGATGATATATTCTCCACGATAAATCAATTCTTTTTCGTAAAGTTTCACAAATACTTTACGCACAGCATCAGATAAACCATCATCCAAAGTAAATCGTTCACGACTGTAGTCTAGTGAAAGGCCTAGTTTTGCCCATTGTTCACGAATATGACCAGCATATTCTTCTTGCCATTCCCATACTTGATCTACAAATTTTTCACGGCCAAGATCATAACGCGAAATCCCTTGTTCACGTAACTTTTCTTCTACCTTTGCTTGTGTCGCGATCCCTGCATGATCCATACCTGGTAGCCATAACGTATCGAATCCTTGCATCCGCTTTTGTCTGATAATCATGTCTTGTAGTGTCGTATCCCAAGCATGACCTAAATGTAATTTTCCTGTTACGTTTGGTGGCGGGATTACGATCGAGTAAGGCTTCGCCTTTTTATCCCCGCTTGGTTTAAATAGATCTTGTTCAAGCCAAGATGCATAGCGGCCACGCTCGACATCTTGTGGTTGATACTTGCTTGATAATTGATTGTCTGTCATATTGTTCCTCCTTATTTTTCCATAAAAAAAGTCCTAATGTGCTTGACACATTAGGACGTAAATTACGCGGTACCACCTAAATTGCAGAGATTTCTGCCACTTTCATGACGTGTAATAACGGACACGACCCGATATTTCTTACTCTAGCTTCAGAAATACAACTCACAAGCTACCTTCTGTTAAGCGTGACAAAAACCTCTCAGCCTTAGGGTTTTCTTTCTATAGACACTGGCTTTAACATACTCCTCTTGTTCCTCGTTTGACTACATTTTACACAGTCGTTTCTCAAAAGTCAATCACGTAAAGCCTTTGCAACAGATAATGCTTGTTCATAATCTGGTTCATTACTCATTTCCGAAACGATTTCACGATGACGAATAATGCCATCTTGATCCAAAACAAAAATAGCACGAGCATATAACCCTAATGAGGGCATCAAAAGATGATATCCTTCATTGAGTGTTTTTTCTGGATCATGCAACATCGTCATCTCTACACCTTCTTGGCCACACCAAGTAGCTTGTTCCTCTTTTGTATTAATAGAAATCGTCAAAAAGTGAACATGATCTAGACGACTCGCTTCTTCATTAAAACGTTTAGTTTGTAAAGCACACACACGGGTATTTATATCGGGAATCACGCTAATAATCACAGGTTGTCCTGCTAGTGTTGACAAGCTAACTACTTGGTCATTTGCATCATATAATTGAAATTCTGGGGCTTTCTCGTTTACTTCTGGTTGTCTACCAGGTACTTCGACTGTTTCCCCTTTTCGTGTAATAAACATTGATTCCACTCCTTTTATCTTTGACTACATATTCAGTATACGGTAGATAAAGATAAAAAAACAATCATTCTGCTTTAATTTTTTCTTTTTGGTTCATCATAGAATCAAAGAAAATCAAGGTTTGTAATTCAGTCGTTAAATCGATATATTGAATGTGGATACGTTTTGGGACCTTCACACGGTCTGGAGCAAAGTTCAAAATCGCTGTAATCCCCGCATCGACGATTTGATCGATTGCTACTTGTGAATATTGACTTGGTACAGTCGAAATCGCAATCGTGATCTGTTCTTGTTCGATGACGTCTTTTAATTCATCCATACCATGCACATAATAGCCTGAAATCGTTTCGCCAATCAAATTTGGGTCATTATCAAAGACACAAACAATTTGTAAATTCTCATTGCGTCGGAAATTATTATTGGCTAATGCTTTTCCTAAGTTTCCAAATCCGATCAAAGCGATTCGTTTTTTCTGATCGCTTTCTAACAAATCAGTAAATACTTCAACTAAATAAGGAACATCATACCCATATCCACTACGCCCAAGCTCACCTACATAAGAAAAATCACGACGTATCGTAGCAGAAGGAATTTGCGTGATTTGTGCAAAATCTTTCGACTTAATTCGACCAATTCCTGATTCATCAAGCATATTTAAATAGCGTAAGTATAAAGGCAATCGTTTTGCTGTCGCTTTTGGCAATTTTTTGTGTAATTCTTTTCCCAATGCTCTCACCTCTTGTTAATCTTTTCACATATAAGTGTATCATGGTTCACGCTAAAGTGCAAATTTTCACGAAATAAAAAAGGAGTGTAACAGACTTCTGTCACACTCCTTTTTTTATAATAATTCATCAAATTCTAAAGATGCATCTTCTGCTTCAACCAAAATCTCTTCAAACTTGAGATGTGCTAAGGCACGCTCCATTAAACCAGCAACGTCGATACGCGCTTCATACTTTTGCACTTTATCTAGTTGTGGACGCGTTTTAGGCTGTGGCGGCGCAAAAATCGTACAGCAATCTTCAAAAGGCTGAATCGCAATTTCAAACGTATCGATTGCTTGTGCAATCTCAATGATTTCTAATTTATCCATCGTTGCCACTGGACGTATGATTGGTGTATGCGTGACTTCATTGATGGCTACCATACTTTGTAATGTTTGTGAAGCGACTTGCCCGAGTGATTCACCATTGATAATCACCAATCCTTTTTGCATCTCACGAATCGCATCTGTTAAACGCAACATCATCCGACGTGTAATCGTCATCCAGTAAGCTTGGGGAATACAGCGTTTGATTTCTTCTTGAATTTCGGTAAAGGGAACTTCGATAAACGAGATCGCTCCACCATAAGGGGTCAATTTTTTGGTCAAATCTTTGGCTTTACGTAATGCTTGCTCACTTGTATAAGGTGGGCTAGCAAAATGGACAGCTTCTAATAAGACCCCACGCTTCATGGCTAAATATCCTGCAACAGGGGAATCAATCCCACCTGATAACATCAACATTCCCTTACCAGACGTACCAACAGGTAAGCCACCTGCACCTTTGATCGTTTCACAAGATAAATACGCACCATCAAGTCGAATTTCAACTCGCAAATTAATATCTGGTTGCTTCATTTGTACATCAATGTCTGGGAATAGATCGATAATTGCATTTCCTACTAATACATTCAATTCACCACTATTTTTTTCAAAACTGTGATCACTACGTTTAGCAGTAACTTTGAAACTTTCTTTACCTGTATAGCGTTCTTGCATCATTGTTTGCGCCATTGCTACAATTTCAGCACTGTTTTTTTCCACACGGATACTTGGTGAAAAATTTTGGATCCCAAATACTTTCTCCAGTTTGGGAATGATCTGTGCGCTATCTTCTCCATTTAATAATAAATGCATTCGATCACGTTCAGCATTGATTTTGACGTTAGGGAATGCACCTAATGTTTGACGTACATTTTCAGCCAATTTCATAATAAACTTACGACGGTTCTTTCCTTTAGTGGAAAGTTCCCCATATCGCACCATAATTTCTGTATATCTCACGTGGACACTCCTTATCCTACTTTTAAAAATTTTTGATAGATTTGATTAAAAATAATCATAAACTGCTCGACTTCTGCCATCGTATTTTGTTCATCCAAACTGATTCGAACTGCACACGTCGCCAATGATTCTTCAACTCCCATTGCGTAAAGAGTACTACTTGTCAATTTATTGCGACTTGAACATGCACTTGTCGTCGAAATGAAGATTTGTTTTTCTTCTAATGCGTGGACTAGTACTTCTCCTCGAATCCCGCGAATTGCAAAGCATAAAATATGATCTGCATAATCAGCACCTTCTGAAAAAATCGTTACTTTATGGTATGGCGCCAGTGCGGAAATCAAAGCAGCTTTTAAACGCGGCAGTTGCTGCGTCTTCATCAGCGCACGTTCATTTGACAAACGTAATGCGCGTGCCATTGAAACGATAGCTGGGACATTTTCTGTACTGCTACGGTAATTCTTCTCTTGTCCACCACCACTAAGTAAAGCAGCTAATTTGCGGCCTTCACGCCAAAATATAAATCCTACACCTTTAGGCCCATGAAATTTGTGCGCTGAGAACGTTGCAAAATCCACTCGTTCAGTCAACCATTGCGCTTGACTTAATTTAGTGATCGCTTGAACTGCATCCACATGAAAATGGATTTTTGGATAGGCCATTAGCACTTCACTAATTGCTTGAATCGGCTGGATCGCACCAACTTCATTATTGACTGCCATGACAGAGACCAAGATGGTTTCTTTTCGAATCAAACGTTTTAAGGCTGCCACTTGGACAATACCATATTCATCTACAGGAACTTCACTAATTTCAAAACCTAATTGTGCCAACTGTTTTGCTGACTCTTTGACAGCTGGATGTTCAACACTTGAGATAATCAAATGATTCCCAAATTTCCGCTTTTCTAGTGCTGTCCCTTTTAACACCCAGTTATCCCCTTCAGTTCCACCACTTGTGAAGAAAATTTCTTTATCCTTCACACCTAGTGACAGGGCAATTTGCTTACGTGCTTGCTCTAACAGCCGTTTCGCTTGATTTCCTAGTTCATGCAAACTGGAAGGATTTCCCATAATTCGCTGGCTGGTTTTTATGTACGTATCGAGTGCTTGGGGGTCAATTGCCGTTGTTGCACTATTATCAAAATAAATCACAGTTGTTTTTCCTCACTTTCGAAATTCTTATCCATTATACGGCCCCATGATCATTCTTTCAAGTCATCTCATTTAACTCTTTTTAAACCCTCATCACTTACTTAGAAAAAAAGTAGACACAGAAAAATTTCTGTGTCTACTTTTTGATTATACTAAATCTGGATGTTCAAAGTAAAAATCTTCAATTCGCTTAAATGCACCAGGTTCAACTTGTTCTAAAGCTGTCCCAATACTATCTAATGCTTCTTGATAACGATATTCGTCTTTGAAAAGATCTAAACTACGATCGATGGCTGCTTTGATTTCTGGATGTGAATGACGATAACGATTAGCATATTGCAACATTTGCTCCGTTAATGCTGCTGCATCAACAAATGAATGTGTACGGTCTGTTAATTCAATCATATCTTCATCACAAATCGTAATCATTTTATTGATTTGATCCATATCGATTCGGATTTTATTCAATGATTTATTCAATTCTTCTACACGATCTGTGACCGTAAAGAAATACTCTAAATAATCACCTGGTAAACCTGGTAAACGTTGCTTTTCGACAAAACGTTTTAAATTACGTAATGTAAATTCGTAATGTTCCATTTTCTCTTGTGCTACTTTCTCACCTTCGCGCAATTCATGAATGCCCTCATCAATTGCAACTTGTTGATTTTCGATTGAATCTAAAATTTGGAATGCGTCTTTCAAGAAGGCTTGAACTTCAGTGAATGGCAATTCGTGATGTTCGATTTGTGGAGCTAGCCCTTCATTGCGACGAGACAATTCTTCAATTTCAGATTGAAACGCTCTTACTTGACCAAGTTCGTTATGATTTAAAGCATAACTTTGTGCTGTGTGATCGAGTTCGATCAATAGTTGACGATTGTTGCGAATCGAGTGATTGATATAATCTACAAGCACTTTACGATTACGCAGTACGTATTTTTTGGCTTCATATTCTTTTTCCATAAACGTATATAGGCCATCGATTTGATCATGGATTTCTTTAGAGGCTGTCTCGACTTCATCTAAAGAAAGTTTTTGTAACGCGTCAAGTTCGTTTTGGACTTTATGATCGATTGCCTCGATATCCGCCAACACATGATCTTCAGGGAAGACATAGTTTTCTTGGATCATCTTTTTGTATCCGGATTTTAGATCTGCCAATTGATCTGGAAATTGTTTTTTCAATTCTTCAGCTAAAGGAGGGATCCGTTTCATTGTTGTTTCCAACGCATACGTATCTTTTTCAGCATTCGCTAATACTTCACGCGCTTCAACTGGATCACCAGAAGTGTTTAACATAACAAATTTTGCAAATTCACTTTCCACTGTTTTTGCTTGTTTTTGCAATTCAGCAAATGCCGGTTCAAATTTATCTGACTCTTCGCGCAATTCTGTTTTAAGTTCTTCATAAAGATCTAGCGCATTTTGGACCGCAACTGAATTGCGTTCTTCTGTCTCGCGTAATTCTTTTAATCCTTTACGAACCTCTTGAGCTTGTTTTTCCATGGCATCCATCGTTTGCTCAGCATCTTCGACTGCTGCTTTAGCTTTAAAGAATTTCAATGATTCATTTAAGCTTTCAACTTCAAAGATTTGACTTTCCAGTTCAGCAAATGAAGTGGTTGAAAGATCGGTCCATTTTTGTTTCCACTCACGAAATGTATTTTGGCTTTGGCCAACCAAATGCATTTTTTTGATTTCATCGATTTCTTCAAGGACTGGTAAATCAAATAAAACTTCTTTACGTTTTTCTAGTGCGTCAAGTTTTTCTTGATTTTTCTTTCTAATAAAATAGCCCACTAAATAAAAAGCTGCGACTATAACTAGAATCACCACAACCAAACCGACGACTCCGTTTTTTCCCATTCACGGTTCCTCCAATTTTCAAACTTTCGCTTTAAGTCCGATGATTACACAATCGAACCATGATCGGACGAGAAGAAAGGCATTTCTTCAAAATAAAGACATCTACATTAAATTATACCATAAAGGACCCCTTCGTTCACTAATCTACTTAAAAAAAAATTCATTTTCTGATTTACTGATTTTTCTCATCAAATCTTCGGAATATTTTAAGAAAAGTATTGATTTATTAGGTTCAAAACTGTACCCTAGATGAAAATGATTGAAAACAAAGGACGGACGATATGAAAGTAGCAAAATTTGGTGGAAGCTCGCTAGCTTCTGCGCAACAAGTTGCAAAAGTTGTTGCGATTATTCAAGACGATGAAACACGACGCGCAATCGTAGTTTCAGCACCCGGAAAACGAACAAAAGAAGATACAAAAGTAACTGATCTATTGATTGCACTACATCAAGCGATTTTAAATAAAGAAGATACGAACACACTAGTCGAGGCGATCTATCAGCGCTATGTGGAAATCGGATCGTTCTTTGATGTAGCACAAACAGTCTTAGATGAAATCCATCAAGATTTAACCAAATTGACTTTACACGAAGAATTCTACACACCTTATTTTTATGATCGTGTGTTGGCTAGTGGCGAAAACAATAATGCTCGCTTGATCGCAGCAGTGTTAAATACGCAACAAGTCAATGCGCGCTACGTCAGTCCACAAGAGTTGGGCATGTTAGTCAGTGAAGAACCACAAAATGCTCAGATTCTCCCAGAAGCATATAAACGGATTGCAAAATGGCAAAATGCGGAAGAAATTTTAGTGATCCCCGGCTTTTTTGGCGTCACAAAAAAAGGAGAAATCTGCACATTTTCTCGTGGCGGTTCAGACGTTAGCGGCGCGATCGTTGCCGCTGGATTAAAAGTCGATTTATATGAAAACTTTACCGACGTCGATGGAATATTTGCTGCAAATCCCAATTATGTCCATCAACCAGAATTAATCAATGAGCTAACTTATCGCGAGATGCGCGAATTAGCCTATGCTGGGTTTGGCGTCTTTCATGAAGAAGCGCTAATGCCTTCGTTTAAAGCACATATTCCAGTAGTGATCAAAAACACCAATAACCCTACACATCCTGGGACCAAAATCACGAACTCACGTGACACTACACACCAGCCAGTAGTTGGCATCGCAAGTGATGAAGGATTTAGTATGATCTATATCAGTAAGTACTTGATGAACCGTGAAGTTGGATTTACATTGCGGGTATTGAAGATTTTTGAAACATTCGGATTGAATTATGAACACATGCCTTCTGGTATCGATGATATTTCGATCATTTTGCGCGCTGATCAGCTGACAGATATTTTGGAAGAAGAATTACTGCGTAAGATCGCTTATGATATCGACCCTGATGAATTGCGGATCACACACGATCTTTCAATGGTCGTCGTAGTCGGCGAAGGGATGCGCCAGCGCGTGGGAATCACTGCTGAAAGCACAGCTGCACTTGCTCGTAAACAAATCAATCTTGAAATGATCAACCAAGGTGCATCTGAAGTGAGTATCATGTTTGGTATCCATAAAGAACAAGAACAACTTGCGATTCGCAATCTCTATTATACGTTTTTCGACTAAAAAAACCGCTCCTTAATGACTAGATAAGCCATTAGGGAGCGGTTTTGTGTGCAATAAACCAAAGTGTTCCATCGCTTCACAAATCCCATCATCTTGATTTGATTTTGTGACATAATCCGCCACAGCCTTCACACGTGGACTTGCATTGCCCATGGCTACACCAATCCCGGCAGCTTGCAACATCCCCATATCATTTTCGTGATCACCAAACACCATAATTTCTTCCAAAGAAATATTGGTAAATCGGCCAAACATTTGAATACCGACAATTTTATTGCCATCTTTAGGAACGATATCTACTGAATAAGGATTGGAACGCAATACGTCGACATAGTCCAGTTGTAGTAAACGAATTTCTTCTTTTGTAGTCGTCAAGACGACACATTGATAGACTTTTTCTTGGCTTGAGAGTAGGCGTTGAATCTTTTTAGGAACATTTTTTGTTTTAAAATAAGAAAGTAGACGTCCTGTTTGTTCTAATGGGAGCCATTTTGATAAAAGTGGGAGCCATGTCGAAAACGGACGTTTGTGCCCAACACGAATCGACCAGCTGCCAATTTTCTGCGTTTTTGTTTCAAAGATGATCTGTTTTTTTTGTTTTGCCATAAAGACTGCCAATTCTTCCAAACGCTCTGTCGAAAAAGTTCGTTCATAAATCGATACTTCTGCCATTTCCACCAATGACCCATTATAACTAACACACACATCGATTGGTAAATCTTTAATCAAGCGTTCGATCTCAAATGGTGCCCGTCCTGTCGCAACGCCGCAGAAGATCCCTTGACTTTGAGCCGTCTCAATGGCTTGACGAGTAGACTGGCGAATATGTCCTTGACTAGTTAATAGTGTGCCATCGATATCAAAAAAAATCGCTTTGATCGTTTTCATCGGCTCAACCTCCTTTTAAAATAAATCTAATTGTGTTGGATTTAATTCTTGATAGGTAATTTGTAATTGTTGGATCAATTGCTGGGCATTCTCAGCAGCATCCCCACCGGAATTATTATTAAAGATCACTGCAATCTCTTTGGTTTTTTGCTGACACGCTCGAATCAATTCTGCAAATTCATGTAATTCCTCTGCTGAATAGCGATAAAGCGTCCGAAATTTTCGTGCATCAACTCCTGTGTGCATCCAACCAGCATCATTACGACCGTGTAAACGTAACAAAGTAAACTCTTGATTGGTGATCGTAGCATCTAGTGGGATTGTTGTTGGTAATTTTTTAGGTTCATCGACTAGCGCCAAAGACAATTGATTGGCATACATGAATCGGTACATTTGCTGAGTATAACGCTCATCATACCAACTTCGATGCCGAAATTCAATTGCCAAGGGAAGTGTAGCAAATATTTTTTTGATTTCTTCTAGGTATAAAACATGTTCGTTTGTACACGTAAAACGGGCGGGAAATTGGGCTAATAAGCAAAATAGTCGACCCGATTGTCTAAGCGGTTCAATATGTTCTAAAAAACGTTTTGCTAGCGTGAGCAAACTCTCCTCTGCTTCCAATTTGCGATGAGTTGTAAATACACCTGGAACCTTTAAAATGAACCGAAATGCAGCCGGAGTTTCTCGCAACCATTTTGCAACTGCTTGTTTTGTTGGAATAAAATAAAAACTGGTATCTAATTCAACGATCGGAAAATGGCTGGCATATTCCGTTAAGGATGTTTTACTTTTTTGAGAGAGCGTTTGGTGTTCTTCAAAACCTGTACAGCCAATATAGATCATCTTCCTCACATCCTTTTATGTAAATTTTCTATTTTCATGAAATTCCCTCTTGTATATCTAGTAGGGCTTGCGTATACTTTTTACACGATGACCAAAAAGGAGCCGATATAATGAAACAAATTTTAGTCTTACACACAGGTGGTACGATTGCGATGAAAGAAGATGCAACGGGAGTTTCGCCCGATGCGATCAATCCTTTATTAAATACGACGTTATCTATCCCAGATACCATTACACTCACGGTAGAAGATTTTTTGAATGTACCTAGTCCTCATATTACCTTTACCGAAATGATTGCCTTAAAACAACGGATCCAACAAGCAAAAGCAGAAGGTTTTGATAGCGTTGTCGTCACGCATGGAACAGATACCTTAGAAGAAACAGCCTATTTTCTAGATACGACGATTGGTGATCTGCTCCCCATCGTTTTGACTGGTGCAATGCGTTCTAGCAATGAAATCGGCAGCGATGGACTGTACAATTTTGCCAATGCCCTACGTGTTGCCGAATCAGAAGAATCACTTGGTAAAGGCGTGATGGTCGTCTTAAACGATGAAATCCATACCGCACGTTACGTTACCAAAACACACACGACCAATGTAGCAACCTTTAGAACACCTACCTTGGGCCCTATTGGAATTATCACCAAACATCGGATTTTATTTATGATGGAATCATTAGATACATTACGCTATGATGTCAATGAAATGGACGGATTAGTGCCGATCATTAAAGCTTACGCTGGTATGACAAGTGAATTTTTTGATATTCTAACACAAACGAATATCGATGGAATCGTCATTGAAGCATTAGGTGCAGGCAATTTGCCCCCTGCAACACTACCAGCGATTCAACTTTTATTAGACCAAAATGTTCCTATCATTCTGGTCTCACGTTGTTTTAACGGAGTCGCTGAACCAGTTTATGGGTACCCAGGTGGGGGTAAGGAATTGGAAAAAATGGGTATTATTTTTTGCAATACCGTCAATAGCCAAAAAGCGCGAATCAAATTGTTAATTGGTAAACATGCACAATTATCGGATTCTGATTTCCGAACCTTTATTCAAAAATAAACGAACGCGTGCGTTCGTTTATTTTTTTTCCCATAGAATTTCTGCTTCACAGCATCGTTCTTCTCCAACTTGAATCAAATGGCGTGTACAAAGTGTATCTGCTTGCACTTGTGCAAGACTATCGACTTGATTGCCATAAGCGACTTCTTTTTCATAACGAATCGTAATCGACTTTGCCACATGAGAGGTCAAAAATTCATAGCCTAAAGCATCTAGAATCCAGTTAAAGTAAATTGCATTATTGACATGTTGATTACTATCGATATCATAAAATCGAACCCGATAAGGTGTGTTGGTACATGCTTTTGTTTTGTCTAATTTGGTCAATTGGCCGAACCGTCGAATTTTACTGATTTTTTGACTTTCAAACGGCGCAATAATCTCTTCAGTTACACGACTCATCTTACGACTTTCAAGATCCATCAGTGCAAAAACAGAATCGATTTTGACCAATTCATTCCCTGATTTGTCATGAAACCAAAATGTGCGGTAACAAAAATATTTATTATACTCTTGTGCTTTTGTTGTGACATGAACTGTTTCACCGACTCGAGGTAACCGTGTGATTACTACATGATAATTGGTTAAAATCCACGTCACACCAAATGTTTGAATCACATCTGTACCACGTTCTAGTTGATCACTTTGTTCTTCAGAAACACGAATCGAGATACTAATCAACATTGGGATCGTCATGGCTCCCATCCGATCACATTCATAATATACAACCTCATGCGTACGTGTGAATTCTTTTGCCATATGTATTCCCCCTACTTTTTTCAAGTATAACACATTCCTAATTTACGACATGTTCTATTGATTTTTAGACAAAAAAAAACATCCACTATGGATGCTTTCAAACTCCGGCAGTAGGACTCGAACCTACGACATCATGATTAACAGTCATGCGCTACTACCAACTGAGCTATGCCGGAATAACTACTTTTATAATATAACAATTTCACTACAATTGCGCAAGTCTTTTTTTAATTTTTTTCAAATTTTTTTGACATTACTCCTTTTTTTTTCAAATCGCCGTACAATAAACACAACAAGGAGGTTTACATGATGAAAAAATGGTATTGGTCAATTGCTCTTTTGATTGGGTTTATCTTTCCAAGCGCAGCCTATGCTACAGCACAAACAAATTCAGTACAACGTGCTCCGATGACAACTAGTCAATATGATGCACAGTTAAAAGCAGCACATTTTGTTGGAACAGCATTGATCCTTAAAGATCAGCACATCATTTTAGCTAAAGGATATGGGGCTCAAAATCAAGCACTGAACATCGAAAACTCAGTCGATACGAAATACCAAATTGGCTCAATTCAAAAAGCCTGGACTGCGGCCTTGATTGGGCAGTTGATCAGTCAACATAAGTTGCGCTTCTCAACATCCTTAGCTACATTTTATCCTCAAATTCCACACAGCAACACGGTTACGATCAAACAGATGCTAGATATGGTCAGTGGCTTGCATTTGACCAAAAAGCCAACGACTCACTACTCAGAAACAGAATTACTAGATTATTACGTCAGTCATACGACATATAAAACACCCAAAAAATTTGTGTATAGTCCTATCAATTATCATTTGTTAGCAGGGATTATACAACAACTCACTCACATGTCTTATTGGGATGCACTACGTACGATGATTGTCGAACCCTATCATTTAATGAGCGTCACGTACTATCCAGACTGGTTATCCCAAGTGGATCATAGTGAAAGCTACAAGCCGCAAGCAAACGATCCTTATCAAAAGCTAGTTCCCTTTTCGTTTGATACCTATCAAAAAGAACTTGGAACTGGAAATATCGGAATGAATATTACCGATTTAGCAACTTTTTACCGTTTATACTTCCATCATCAATTTTTTTCAAAACAAGTTGCAGCAGAACTTTTCGCTCCACTATACCAAGAAGCTTATACGAGTGGAATCTATAATTATAAAGACTACTATCGTGCACGTGGTGAGATACAACAGCAACAAACCCTAGCGCTAATGACACCAGATACTCACGACCTTGTCATCTTGATGTCAAATGCTCGCGAAGATACCTCGCAGATGAACGTGATTGGTTCGATCTTTTCCGAACTCACACAACAATCGATTGATTTTAAATAACGAATATAATATTATATGCTCCGTAATTTTTGACATGATTTTCTTTTTAAGATATGATTAAATTAATCATTTAGAAATATTCGTTACGATTATTTTTAAGTATGTTTATCATTAAATAACAAGGGAGGAAAATTATGTTTTATTCAGGAATGGCACTTTTATTTCTATCTATTGTTAGTTTGATTTGGTTAATCGCGGCCTTCGTACGTAAAACAAACAAAAAAATTCCAGGGATTGTCTTTGCACTAAGTCTAATTGGGTTTTTGATCATTGTCACTATTACTGGAACGACTAGTGAACCTGCAAACCAAAATACGACTCCTTCAGAACTATTGTCTGATTATTCATCGTCAAGTGCAACGACTGAAACTAGTACAACAACTAGCCAAACAGAAAGTGAAATCGCAAAGAAAAATGATGATATTTTGAAAGCGACTTTTGATGATTACAACGATGACAATTATGTTGATGCAACTGGAGCGGAAGTCATCACAAATGATGATGGATCGATCAAATACGTGCAATTAAACGTAAACAGTAATTGGAAAGATTTAACTAAAGATGAGCAAAATAAATATGTCGAACTTTTAAAAACTATCTCTAATCCATTTAAGGATGGTGAAACGTATCCTTATATGCAAATCCAATCTGAAGGAAATCTTGTCGCTCGTTCAGGTGCACAAGACACCTCTGTAGTCACAATCGTTAACGAGTAACAACCCTAATTTAGGCGTTGTTACTTTTTTTGAGTTGCAATTTTGACTTTTGTCTTTTTCCATCGTAAACTTAAGGTACCGAAAAGCCGTTTGGGAACAAATACATGTATCCGCTTAAAAAAAGGAGTGAGGATATTATGTTTTATACTGGACTCGTAGCTATTTTTACCTTAATCATTAGTTTTTTTGGTTACTTTATTCATTTTTCACTACACAACCAAAACGCTTTCCTCTAATCTTATTCGCCTCTGCCAGTTTTTTTCTTTTTTTATCGTTTGCAATTGTTCCTAAAGCACCTTCTACCTTTTCCGATGAATCTACAATCAAAAAACAAGTTACTGAGCTTTCTGACAAAGCTCAAACCAAATTATCCAACTTGTTCACAAAATACCATAATGAAGAAACAGCTCATGCCAAAGCTGCCTCAATCTCTTTTTATCCAGATGGGCAGATTCGTCATATTCAGCTCGATGTTAGCGATAAGTGGCACACACTAACGGCCACTGAAAAAGCAAACTATCTTACATTTTTAGAAAAAATTGGGCAAGCTTTTTCTGACAATAAACGCCTTCCTTTTTTACAAATTCATTCAGAACAGCAAGTAGTTGCTAGATCTGGTGCACAAAATTCTGCAAGCTTTCATATTTTCAAATAAAAATGGCTCTATAATTTAATGGACTGATGAATTGAATTCAATTCATCAGTCCATTAAATTATAGAGCCCAGATTTCTCTACTTCCTCTGATTTGTAAAATTTCTCTTCATCAGTCCTTATTGACAAAGAGCCATAAAAATAAGCGAAGAAACGAGATAACTCACTTCTTCGCTTATTTATTTACTCCGGCAGTAGGACTCGAACCTACGACATCATGATTAACAGTCATGCGCTACTACCAACTGAGCTATGCCGGAATGATTACAGCATGGCAACGTCCTACTCTCACAAAGGGAAACCCTTCACTACAATCGGCGCTAAGAAACTTAACTTCTGTGTTCGGCATGGGAACAGGTGTATCCTTCTCGCTATCACTACCACACTATTTTGGAACAAAGCCACTTGACGGGCTTGAACCGTCGACCTCATCCTTACCATGGATGCGCTCTACCAACTGAGCTAAAGCGGCAAACTTGGGTGAATTATTTAAAAGAAATAATTTCTTTACTCCGGCAGTAGGACTCGAACCTACGACATCATGATTAACAGTCATGCGCTACTACCAACTGAGCTATGCCGGAATAATTACAGCGTGGCGACGTCTTACTCTCACAAAGGGAAACCCTTCACTACAATCGGCGCTAAGAAGCTTAACTTCTGTGTTCGGCATGGGAACAGGTGTGTCCTTCTCGCTATCGCCACCACACTATTGAGTGATTCACTCAAAACTGGATAGAAGTAAATTCGTCAAAACTCGTCGAGTTTTTCATTTTATTGGTTAAGTCCTCGATCGATTAGTATCAGTCCGCTCCGTACATCACTGCACTTCCACTTCTGACCTATCTACCTGATCATCTCTCAG